>JACQUI010000069.1 GCA_016210395.1 Chloroflexota bacterium
AATGAACTGACGAAGATTGTCCCACGGGTTCTCCAGGAGCGATTGGTAGAGGAGGGGTGGCGCCCATCCCAACCACAGCGAGGGAAGAAGCAGGAACAGGGTCCCGAGCCAGAACCCGGGCATCGCCAGGCCGGCGATCCCACCTAGGCGCGCGACGTGGTCGAGCCAGGTGTCCTGCCGGACAGCGGAGATGATGCCTGTACTCACTCCGATCAGTACTGCGACCACGCTCGCCAGGACTGTAAGTTCAAGGGTTACCGGTAGGGCGTGGAGGAATTCCTGGAGCACAGGCGTCTCCGTCCAGAGGGAGGTGCCAAAGTCCCCGGTGACGAAGCCGCTGACCCAGGAGAGGTATTGCTCGTAAATGGGGCGGTCGAGGCCCAGAGAGCGGCGCACCGCGTCAATCATCTCCCTGGGGGCCTCGCCGCCAAACTTGGCGAGGGCCACGTCGCCGGGGAGTATGCGTACGAGCGAGAAGATGAGAAGCGAGACGGCCACCAGGAGGATAGGGAGAAGAGCGACGCGCCGGAAAATGTAAGTGCGCATAGCTTCTGGACTCTACACGACCGTGGAGAAGTGCGGACGGCGCTTTTCTTTGAACGCCTGGACAGCTTCCGCCACCTCGTCCGTTCGGGCTACGACGGAACGGGCATAGCTGACGAACTCCATGACAGAGAGGACATCGGAGTCCAGGGCCTTATAGATGGCCCTCTTGGTCAGCACCTGGGCGAGCTGCGGGCCTTCCGCGATCTGGCGGGCCAGGGCCGTCGCCTCTTGCATCAGGGACTCGTGCGGGACAACGCGATTGACGAGGCCGATACGCTCCGCCTCCCGGGCGTTGATGTTTGTGCCGAGCAGGAGCAGGTCCATGGCCCGCGTCAGGCCCACTAACCGGGGCAGGATATAGCACGTCGAGTGGGGAATAAGGGCGCGTTTGATGTGGACTTCACCCAGGGTCGCTTTATCGGAAGCGATGCGGAAGTCGCACCACGCCGCTAGGTCCAGCCCACCGCCGACGCACGCGCCATTGATAGCGGCGATGGTGGGCTTGCGCACCTGAGATACGGCCAGACCTACACTCCAGGACCTCTCTGGGAGAAGGCTTTTCTTCTTCCTTTCCTCCGGCGGCTGGAGGCTGTCCGAGAAGCGGTTCAGCCGTTCGATCTCAGCGCCGGCGCAGAAAGCCCGGCCTGCTCCCGTCACGACGAGGACACGTGTCGCGGGGTTGGTGTCGACCTCTCTGAAGACGTCAAACATCTGCTGACGCATGCTCAGGGTAATGGCGTTCAGACGTTCAGGGCGGTTCAGGGTCATCACAGTGACGCCGTCTGCCGTCGTAACCAGGAGCTCTCCATCAGACATGGTCAGTCCTTTCGCGCGGGAGAACTGGTGGCGGGAATGATACCTATATCGCGCAGGTGCGCGCGCTCCTCAGGGGAGAGGCCTATTTCAGCCAGCACCTCTTCTGTATGCTCACCCAGGCTAGGGGCAGGCCGACGCAAGGCGCCTGGCGTCGCGGAGAGCTGCAAGGGGATGCCCATGCTGACTCCGCGGCCAGCGACGGGATGCTGGAAGGGCACGATCATCCTGTTGTTGATAGCCTGTGACTCCTTCAGCAGGTCTTCGCGGGAGTTGATGGGCGCACAGGGGACGTCGGCAGCTTCAAGGACACGGAGCCACTCATCGCGGGGCTTCGTGGCAAAGACACCCATGAAAATCTCGGCCAGCTCTGTAGAATGCTCTCCACGACCGGAGGCCGTGGCGAAGGCAGGGTCGCCGGCGAGGTGCGGCAGGCCCAAGGCGGCGCAAAGGCGCGGCCACTCGCGGTCGGACAAAACGACGATGATGAGCCAGTCGCCGTCCTGACACCTGTAGGGCGAGTATACGGCCTGGGGGCCCCGATTCAGGGGCGCCGGGTCGTCGTCCACACGTGTCATGTGTGGCGCCTGCATCGCAATAGCGCAACTGAGTAGCGACGTGCTGACGCGCTGCCCCCGTCCGCTGCGCTCACGCGCGAACAGGGCGAGCATGATCCCATACGCCAGCAACATAGGCGCGGAGCAGTCCGCGACGTTGACTGGTGCGCTCAGAGGGAACCCATCAGGCAGATGGTGCAGGCCCATGATGCCTGCGCGGGCCTGGATGATCAGGTCATAGGCGGGCCGGTCCGCCAGAGGCCCGCCGTCGCCGAAGCCGGTCAGGGACGCGTAAACCAGGCGGGGGTTTATGCGGGCCAGCGTTTCATAGTCGAGGCCCAGGCGCTTGGCGGTACGGGGCCGCGTGTTCTCGATAAGCACATCGGAGCGGACAACCAAGCGCTGCAGGATGGGGCGGGCCTCGGGCCTCTTCAGGTTCAGGACGATGCTGCGCTTGTTGCGGTTCATCGCCAGGAAGAAGGTGTTGTTGGGTCCGAGAGAGGACGTCGCGTAGATAGAACGGGTGATATCACCTTCAGGGGATTCGATCTTGACTACGTCCGCGCCCTGGTCTGCCAGATACATAGCGGTGAGTGGTCCCGCGAGCATCTGCGAGAGGTCCAGGACGCGTATCCCTTCCAGGACGGGGGACATTTGCACTCTAGTAAAACCGGCCCTATACGCGAGTTGACGAAGGGGCTGAAACCACCTAATATTGCGCAATAGTCCAGCGGATGATAGCAATCGGGCTCCAATCTGTCAACTTGAAGCTGACGAGTCTGGCCTGTTAGCCGAATTATGAGCAAGCGTGCGCTCTCCGGACTTCGCGTCTTCGAATACGCACAGGGAATCCCAGGGCCGTTCTGCGGCAAGCTCCTAGCCGACTACGGGGCGGACGTAGTGAAGGTGGAGGACCCCAACGGCGACTGGACGCGCCGCAGGGGGCCCTTCGCAGGCGACAGCCCGCATCTGGAGAAAAGCGGGCTGTTTCTGTATCTGAATACGAGCAAGCAGGGCGTAACCTTGAATGTCGCCTCGCCGACCGGCGGACAGCTTTTCCGTCGCCTGCTCCAGCAAGCGGATGCGCTCATTCTGGGGGACACGCCGCTAGAGCTTGGCTCGGTGGGCCTGGGAGTTGATGTATTGCGGCGGGAGTTTCCTCGGCTGGTGGTGCTGGACATCACCGGCTTCGGGCGCACTGGGCCGTATGCTGCATGGAAAAGCGCCGACCTGCTGACCTTCCATATGTCGGGACTGGCCTGGGTGACGCCCGAGACGGTCGCTGACCCGCCGAACGAGCCGCCTCTAAAGGGGGCAGGACACCTGGCCGACTTTTACGCGGGCCTGACGGCCGCCGCTGTGTTGCTAACCCACCTTCTCGGCCAGAGCGTCGATGGCCACGGCTGCGCCATCGACCTCTCCGCGTGGGATGCCGTCGTTCAGAATATGACGCGCGAGATCGCCCAGTTCTCCCTGGATGGAAGCGTCCCGGGACGTAGCGTCGATAGTCTGCACTCCTTCGGCGCCGGAGGCCTGATTCCGTGCAAAGACGGTTTCGTCAAGATCTATTTCACCGAGCCCCATATGTGGAAGGGCATGGCAGAGCTGATGGGCAAGCCGGAGTGGGTCGATGACCCTCGCTACAAGGAGCGCGCTGCGCGGGCCAAGAACTGGGGGGTCCTCCGGCCCCAGGTAGAGGCATTCTGTCACCGATACAACAAGCACGAACTAGCGCGCATGTGCCAGGCGAAAGGGGTGCCCGCGGCGCCGGTCAATACCGTCGCGGAGGTCTTTGAAGAGCCTCAGGTGCGTGCCCGCGGTCTGCTGCGTACGATTGACCATCCGGTAGCCGGACCTGTAGTGCTCCCCGGTGCGCCCTTCCGCCTGGTGGAGACGCCCTGCACAATTCGGGGCCCGGCGCCTCTCCTGGGCCAGGACAACGTGGCCGTGTGGTGCGACCGCCTCGGCCTGTCGCGCGAGGAGCTTGTGGCGCTGCGCACTACGGGTGTCATCTAGTGGAACGACCATGACGAGGGGAAATGCACTCCCGCTGAGCCACATCCGCGTGGTGGACTTCACGCGGACCTTTGCGGCGCCCCTCGCGACGGTGTGGCTGGCGGCCTACGGCGCAGAGGTCATCAAAGTCGAAAGCCACATGCAGCCGGACACGACGCGGCGGTTGGGCCGGGACGAGTCCGGCAACCTCGCCCCTTCGGGAGACCCGCGCGTGGCGCACTTTCTGGCGGTGAACCATAGCAAGCTTGATGTGACGCTGAACCTGCGCAAGCCGGAGGCAGCGGGCCTGGTCAAAGACCTCATTCGGGTGTCAGACGTGGTGGTGGACAGCTTCTCGCGGGGTGTGATGGAGCGTTTCGGGCTGGGGTTCGACGACCTGCGGCGGCTACGGCCGGACATCATTGGGCTGGGCGTCTCAGGTTTCGGACGGACCGGCCCCATGCGGGACGATGTCGCGTATGGCGCTATGGCGACGGGTTTCAGCGGTATGGACTCCCTGACGGGCTACGAAGGAGGACAGCCGCAGACGACCGCAGGAGCTATGGACGCGCTGACGGGCATTGGCGCCTACTGCGCTATGCTGATGGCGCTACATCATCGCGCACGGACGGGAGAAGGGCAGTTCATCGACCTGGCGATGACGGAGGTCCAGATGTCGCTGGTCCCGGAGGCGCTCGTGGACTTCGGCCTTAACGGGCGCGTGCGCGAGCCTATGGGCAACCGCGACGACGTCCTGGCGCCCCACAACTGCTACCCCTGCCGTGGCGAGGACGTATGGCTGACCATTTCCGTAACGTCCGAGGAGGAGTGGCAGGCCCTGTGTGTAGTTATGGGCCGGCCTGATCTCGCCCGTGACCCCGCGTACGCGGACGGCTATGGTCGATGGCTGGCCCGCGAGGCCCTCGACGACGCTGTGCGTGCGTGGACACGCACGCAATCGCGGGACGAGGCTGTGACGCGACTCCAGGGAGCTGGCGTGCCCGCTGCGCCGAGCTATAGCGTGCAGGACATCGCGGCCGACCTTCACCTGAAGGAGCGTGGGGCGTTTGCTGAGGTCACATCCAAAGGCATCGGCACGGCGACAGCACTTCGCCTACCCGGGCTGGTGGACGGGAGTCCTCAAGGCCACTATCTTCCTGCGCCGGGACTGGGAGAGCACAACCGCCTGGTCTGCGGCGAAATCCTGGGTCTGCCCCCGGCTGAAGTCGAACGTCTCCAGCGAGAGCGAGTCATCTACTGAACGCAGGCGACAGTCCTGCAGCAGCAGCGCTGGTTTGGGCGCGGGCGGACTGGCGCGCTGACGCGCTCATCGCTCTCGGCGGCCTCAGCAGTGCGTCCGCGGTGCGCCTACCGGTTGTGCAGACAGGATGTGAAAAGCTGCTCTGCGCCAGCCCAAGACCCGCGCGGAAGCGCTTGTGCCTTTTACAGTATGCTATTCCACAGAGTAGGGAGTCCGCCGGATTCTCTGGTTATCCCGCTGTGTTGACATTTGAGACAAACCACGGTAGCATACTGCTCGCTTGAAGGGATGTCTCCTTTTGACCATGTTGCCTGCAGGCGTCTTCACCCCTCAAATCTTTCTGCGAGGAGTCTATGGCTAGCGGACGCGTCACTGCGGAAATGCTGGAGGACTATCACAAGAACAAGGTTGGCAGGTGGTATGTCAATAAGCCCTGGTACCAGGAGGCCACGCGCGACGCCTTCAGTCACTTCGCGCAGGCATACGGCGACGCAAATCCCCTCTACAGGGACCCTGATTACGGCAAAAAGACGCGCTGGGGAGACCAGATAGCGCCGCCAACGTTCCTTTACACTTGCCGGCGCGGGGCCTACTGGACCGCTGGACTGCCGGGTGTGTCCACTCTCTGGGCCGGCGATAGCTGGGAGTTCTACCAGCCCATCCGTGTGGGCGATTCCATCGTCGCCAAGACGCGCTACTTCCCTCTCGTAGAGAAACAGAGCGAGCACGCGGGCCGCGCTTGGGACCAGCCCTCGGAGATCCTGTACGTCAAGACGGCGGATAAGACCATTCTGGCCCGTCACCGCTATCTGATCAAGCGGTTTGAGAGAGGAAATACAACAGGCTCTGCCCGTCAGAAGAGATGGGAAGGTTACCAGCGCCACGTCTACACCAAAGAGGAACTGGAAAAGATCGACAAGCTTTACCAGCAAGAGACTATCCGCGGCGGGACGCCGCGGTACTGGGAAGATGTAGAGGTGGGAGAGGAGCTGCCGCCTGTCCTGAAAGGTCCGTTTACCGCTACAGATGAAATTGCGTTCTTCTGCGGCGCGGGTGAGCCTTTCGCCTTCTCGGGGAAAGAGCGCTGGGAGTATTTCAGACGACATCCGGGTGCCAACGTTCCGGACCGGGAGACGAATACACCGGACGTCCCTGCGCGCATCCACTGGGAAGAGAAGATGGCCAAGCGCTTTGGCGCGCCGGACTACTTTGACGCTGGCATCCAGCGCGTCTGCTGGCTGGGCCACCTGGTCACCAACTGGGTGGGAGACGATGGCTTCCTCTACAAGCTCGATATGCAGGCGCGGGGCTTTATCTGCTACGGCGACATGGTCTATTGCCGTGGCCGTGTCGTGCGCAAGTATGTGGAGGACAACAACAGCCTGGTTGACTTGGACATCTGGGCGGAGACCCAGCGGGAAACGACCGCGCCCGGACACGCAACGGTGAAGCTCCCCAGTCGAGAGCGTGGCCCTGTGCGCCTCTCCGCCTCACCTCTCGCGCCAGCAGACTTCTGGAGCTAACCAGGCCGATGGACTGGCGCGAGATCTACAAGCGCAGGCTCGTCTCCGCTGAGGAGGCGATGCAAGTCGTCAAATCGGGGGACACGGTCGTCTTCCCCCACGGAGGAGAGCCGGAAGCACTCGGCTTCGCCCTGGCGGCCCGCAAGGAAGAGGTCCGCGGCGTCAAGGTGTTGCTGCCCGTGCCGCGCATCGACTTCGGCTGGTACGACCCCGGCTGGGAGGACTCCTTCCAGGTCATTCCCAGCTTCGCCACGGCCATGGCGCGTAAGCTGCTGGACGAGCGGCGCATCGACTACCTGATAGAGACCGGGGGCCGCCAGTTCACCAAGCCTCTGACTGAGCGAACGGGCGATTTCCCGAGGATGGACATCTACCTCACGCAGGTCTCTCCCCCAGACGCGAATGGGTTCTGCTCTTTTGGCGCGGTGCGGTGGGACAAGAAAGAGATGGTGCGCCGCGCCAGGGTAAGTATCGCCCAGGTGAACCCGCGCTTCATCCGCACCTACGGGGACAACTTCATCCACGTGTCAGAGATCACCTCCTTCGTGGAACACGAGTCGGAGATTCTGGAGCGCCCCGTGATTCCGCAGGAGCCTGCCGTACCAGCTATCGCCCAGTACGTCTCTCAACTTATTCGCGATGGCGACACTATCCAGATTGGCGCCGGGACGGCCAGCGAGGGGATTGTGGGAGCAGGCGCGCTCAACGACAAGCTGGACCTGGGCCTGCACACAGAGCGCTGCACGCGCGGGCTGGTGGACCTGGTAGTCAACGGTGTCATCACCGGCAAGCGCAAGTCCCTCCACACAGGGAAAGCCATCGCCGCCAACTTCGCCTGCTCCGCGCGAGAGGAGACGCTTATAGACAGGAACCCTCAGTTTGAGGCCTACAGCGTGGAACACATCAACGATATCCGTACTATAGCTGGTCATGACAATTTCGTTGCCATCAACAGCGCCTTAGCCGTCGACTTCACAGGACAGACCGCGGCGGAGTCCCTGGGGGCGCGCACCTGGAGCGGACCGGGAGGTCAGATCGCCTTCGCCGTGGGCGCGTTCCTAAGCCACGGGGGCCGGTTTATCTCGTGCCTGCCGTCCACAGCCGCGGGCGGGAAAGTGTCCCGTATTGTCCCGCAACTGGACGCCGGGACGACCATCACTGTGCCGCGCACCTTCGCCGATTACGTTGTCACCGAGTATGGCATTGCCCGGCTGATGGGCAAGACAGCGCGAGAGCGCGCGCAGGGGCTTATCGCCGTAGCGCACCCCGACTTCCGTGCGGAGCTGCAAAAAGCGGCCAGGAAACTCTTCTGGCCATAACGCCTGCCGCATGTCTGAGTCTGAGAGCATCCTCCATTGATGTGGAACTCTTTTCAAAAGTGCCTCACTACCTCGGTAAGTGAGGCCTGAAGGCCGTAAGAGGGCTTCTCTGTCACTCTGAGCCCTTCGACTTCGCTCAGAGCCTGCCCCGAGATCGCCGAGGGGACAGGCTCCGCGAGGGGTCTCCAGTACGCCCTTTTGCGCGCCTGACCAAGGAGATTCTGAGCGCAGCGAAGAATGACAGGGCAGAGGCCAACGACTTTTGAAAAGACCTCGTGCAAACACACGCAGAGAGGGGGTGATCGTCTTGTCGTGGCAGGCCGAGTTCGAGAAAAAGCTGGTCACGCCGGAGAATGCAGCAAAGCTGGTCCAGCCCGGGTGGCGCGTCGCCTTCGCTCTGGGAGGCGCCGAACCGAAGGCCTTTGGCGATGCCCTGGCGGCCCGCCGCCGAGAGATCAAAGACATCAGCGTCTTTGTACCGGTCCCGCGCCGCGACTTTGGCTGGTACGACTCCGCCAATGACGAGGGCTCCAGCATCACCGTGGGCTACCTGCTCCCTCAGTGGCGGGAGCGCCTAGGGGCGCGCGTGGACTACCGTATCACGACCCTCGACTACAGGTTCAAGGCAGAACACGAGCGACCGGAAGACCACGCGCCTCCCGACGTTTATATCTGCGAGGTGTCCGCGCCTGACGACCACGGCTTCTGTTCCTTCGGGGCCGCGCGATGGGACAAGAAGGAGCGGCTTCGAGCAGCGCGGGTCGGCATCGCGCAGATCAACAGCAAGCTCATCCGTACCTTTGGGGACAACTTCGTCCACATTTCGGAGGTCTCCCACTTCCTGGAGGACCAGCCCCGGGAGGCCAGGGACCCGCAGCCTCCGGCCATCCCTGAGGAGGTCCGAAAGATGGCGGAGTTCATCAAGCCGCTTATCAGGGATGGCGACACCGTCCAGATTGGCGCGGGCAGCGCGACGGAGCCGCTGGCGTCCTGCGGCGTCTTTAACGGACGGAACGACCTTGGCCTCCACACCGAGTTCGTCGCGTACGGCATCGTCGATCTGGTGCGTCAGGGCGTTTTCACAGGCGCTCGCAAGACCCTGCACAAGGGCAGAATGGTGGCGACCGCCACGGGAGGCACGCTGCGCGACCTGGAGTTCGTACACGAGAACCCGTTGTTCGAGCTATACGGGCACCATTATACGCACGACATCCGCACGATAGCAGCGCATGACAATATGGTGGCCATCGATAACTGCCTCGCCGTGGACCTGTCCGGGCAGATCACTGCGGAGAGCCTGGGGCCGCGCATCATGGCTGGCCCTGGCGGCCAGCCGGCCTTCGCTATTGGCGCGCTCCTGTCGCGAGGTGGGCGTTTCATCAGCGTCCTGCCCTCCACGGCCACCACCGCCGGAGGCAAGGTCTCCCGTATTGTGCCGCGCCTTCCTGAGGGTACTGTGATCACGATCCCTCGGACTGTTGCAGACTATGTTGTCACGGAGTACGGCGTGGCCAAGCTCCTGGGCAAGACCTTGCGCTCACGTGCCGAGGCCCTCATTGAGATTGCCCATCCCGACTTTCGGCCGGAGCTGCGAAACGAAGGGCGCAAGATGTTCTGGGGCGCGTAGAGAGGTAACCATGGCGACGCGACCAGCGGGCAGATGAGGCGTTCCCACACGTTGTCAAGAAGCTTGTCCAGGCGCCGCGCCAGCAGGTCAAGCCTCAGGGCCAGCGCCCGTCCAGCGGTTCTGGCGGTCCTCGGTCCCCTCGCCTGGTGGGGGATCCCTGAGCCTATGGCCCCTGTGTCATGCAATGGGAGAGTCGTATGCCAGCCCCGACGCCCTTTAACAAGGTGATGCCTCTGCCGGAGGCCGTCCGCCGCTTTGTACGTCCAGGCATGACGCTACACGTGGAGACGGGGCCTCGTGCCGCTATCAACGAAATCGCCCGACAGTTCTGGGACAAGGAGCCTGGCTTCACACTGGTCATGCTGCGCCTGGGAGGCGGGCATGCAGGACACCTGGTCCTGGGCGGTCTGGTGAAGAAGATCATCGGCTCTTCCTATGTGGACAACTACCCCACTCCAGCGCCCATGCGCGTAGTGCAGGCTGCCTACAAGGAACGCAAGATCGAGCTTGAGACATGGTCGTTGCTGAGCCTCATCCAGCGGTTCATAGCAGGCGCTCAGGGTCTTCCCTTCATGCCCACCAAGAGCCTGCTGAGCACAAGCTTTGAGGAGGAGAACAAACACGCATTCCAAGTTGTAGATGACGTCTTCAGGACGGGAGAGCGCGTTGGCGTGGTGCGTGCGCTCAACCCGGACCTGTCGTTGGTCCACGGCGTCGCCGCCGACCCGGAAGGTAACGTCATCAGCTTCCCTCCGTCGGAAGAGAGCTTCTGGGGAGCCAAAGCGAGCCGGGGTGTCGTTGTCACTGTGGAGAAGGTCATCTCGACCGAAAAGGTCCGCGAGTATGCGCACCTGGTCAAGCTGGCCCCGCACAATGTGGTGGCTGTCTGCCCGGCCCCCTTCGGAGCGCACCCCGGCCGGCTGGTCAGCCGGCGCTTTCCCCTGGTGCCTGGATACTACGAGGATGAAGAGTTCCAGAGGGAGCATCGAAGGGCAAGCCGCGACCCGAAGGCATACTTGGAGTGGGTCCATAAGTGGGTTCTAGATATCCCCGACCACAAGGTCTACCTCAAGCAACTGGGTACCGAGCGGCTGACCGCGCTCCGCGCGCGGGCTAAAGAGAAGCCTGTCACGTTCGAGGAGGTGTTCAGCAACGTCCCGGACGGGCCGCCGGGGCCTTATACGGAGACAGAGTTGATGGTGGTGGTGGCCGCCCGGATGATGATCGAGAGGGCTACGGCGGAGAATTACACCTTTATCTTGGCAGGCGCAGGTCCCTCGGACATCGCGTCATCCCTGGCGTACTACACCTTGCGTCAGCAGGGCCGGGACATCCGCCTGATCCTGGGCACAGGGATGTACAACTACATCCC
>JACQUI010000015.1 GCA_016210395.1 Chloroflexota bacterium
CACGGCTGTTGGCGGCGGCCAGGGCCAGCATCCCCTGCAACAGACCATCCTGGTCATACTTGTAGACCTTGTTGTCCGTCTCGTCCGTCACCCACAGGAGCGTCTGCGCCGGCGTAGGCGTAGGCGTGGGAGTCGGCGTAGGCGTAGGAGTCGCCAACGGCGTAGGCGTGGGAGTCGGGCAGGCGCAGGGCGTCGGCGTCGCAGTGGGCGTAGGCGTCGCGGTCGCAAGCGGCGTGGGAGTGGCGGTGGGCACAGACGTCGGCGTAGGCCAGGGCGTCGGCGTGGGCGTTGGGCACGCGCAGGGTGTGGGCGTAGGCGTGACCAAGGGGGTAGGCGTCGCCCAGGGCGTCGGCGTGGGCGCAGGGCAGCCGCATGGCGTGGGCGTCGCGGTGGGCGTAGGAGTGGCCGTGGGCGCAGGCGTCGGGGTAGGCGTCGGCGAAGGCGTCGGCGTCGCGGTGGGTGCGGGCGTAGGCGTGTTTGTAGGCGTCGGCGTGGGAGGCGCAGGCACGGCGCTGGACCGGTCTATCTGCACCAACTCGCCTTCCACGGTATAGAAGCCCGGCGGCATGTCGTCCGGGACGCTTACTGTGATGACCAGATCGGTGTCGGTGTTGGTAACGTTGGCGACCAGCCCAAAGGGCCACACGGTCGGCATTTCCTTGTACACGCCGATCACGTCGTTCAGGTGGGCAACGGAAGCCTCGAACCCATCGGGAAAGTGCAGGACGAGATGGCCCACCATCTCTTCCATGCTCTCGTTTCCCAGTGCCAGGTGAAGCTTGAACAGATCGCCTGCAAAGACCTCGACGGAGGCCTCAAAGCTGGTGCGATCGTCATGGATCGTGACCAGGTAGCGGTCTGCGCCGGTCACGGTTGCATCGCGGAGGATCAGCGCCTGGCCCACATTTGCGGTGACCGTGCCCTGGGTATCGCCCGCAAGAATGATGCCGGCCGCGGCCCCCGCCGTCAGCACCATGAGAATCACGCCGATGATGAGCAGCGAAGGCTTGTGGCCGCGCTGGGGTTGTCGTATCCCGTCTATGGCGCACCTCGCACCCAATGCCGTCAGGCATGAGGTGTATGTGACGCCACTATAAAGGAGTGGGCGGCGCGCAGGCAGGACGGGGGCAGGATAGCTATGGTATAGGTTGGGTCTAAGGGAGGAACGTCACGGCTACATGTCGGCTGCGCGGCCGTTCTCAGGGTCCAGCCACTGGGTCCCGCGCTCGTTTTCCTCTTCGTCCAGGCGCTTGAGCTCCTCTTCCAGCAGGCGCACCCGGTGCTCCAGCTTCGCGCGCTCGGTCTCGGGACCGCGGAAGTAGGACAGGTCTTGCTTCACCAGGAACAGCCGCTCGCTGACCGCCCTGCGCCAGACCTTGGGATCTTTGAACATCTCCATGGGGCCCACCATCAAAGAAGACCTCGCCGTATCTTAGCACAGGCGCTGCGCCCGCAAGCCCCCGGCGTCTGCCCTCTCGTAGAGGCGACGCATGCGTCGCCTCTACGAGCGCCCAGCGGCCATGTCCCCATTTTCGTCGGAATGGCCCGAAATAAAGCAGGGGCGGTCTTGCCCGCCCCTGCTCCATGCTGTGCTCCGTCAACGGTCAGTCCGGGGCCAGCCCGCGAAGGCCTACGCCAGCGCGCTGTCCAAACGCTTCTTCAGGACGGACTTGGGCATCGCGCCGATGACCTGCTCAGCGACCTTGCCCTTCTTGAACACCAGCAACGTGGGAATGCTGCGGATGCCGTACTTCACCGCCGTCTCAGGGCTGGAGTCCACGTCTACCTTTACGACGTTCAGCTTGCCCTGATACTCGGTGGCGAGCTCCTCCACGATGGGTGCGATCATCCGGCAAGGGGCGCACCATTCCGCCCAGAAATCAACCAGGACGGGCGTCTCCGACTTGACGACCTTCTCCTCGAAGTCCGAGTCCGTTACCGCTACGGGATGTGCCATGAATCTCCTCCGATCCCTATTGGGACATTCTGTAGAGTTAGATGCAGCCGCAGGACAAGGGATGCGTTGCTGCGCTGCGCAGCCGCTAGTGTAGCTGGTGGGGTTCGTTGCGTCAAACTACTGTTGTCACGGGCCGTGCCATGCTGTACGTTCTCAGCATGACATCGTTGTACTGTACGGGAACACGCTCGCGGCGGCTGTTGCCGCCTGCGCTGCTCCTTGCGCTGGCGCTGCTCCTGCCTGCTTGCGCCGCAGCATCCCCGGATGAGCCGCCGGCGCTGCAAGTCACGCCTGCCCCTACTCCCACGTCTCCTCCCTTGCCGGCGCTGCAGGTTACGCCTGCCCCTACTTCCACACCGCCTCCCTTGCCGGCCCTGAGCCTGGCGCGCGTCTTCCCGGCCCTGGACTTCCAGCGCGCCACCAACCTGGTCCAGCCACCCGTCCCCCAGCGCCTTTGGTTTTTGACCGAGCAGAGCGGGCGAGTCTGGGCAGTGTCCGGCGACACCGCCGCCGCCAAAGCAAGCCTCGTCCTGGACATCGCCGGCAAAGTGAGCCGCGCGCACAACGAGGAGGGACTGCTGGGGCTGGCCTTCGATCCCGGCTATGCAGCCAGCGGCTACATCTACCTGTACTACTCGGCAGCCAACCCGCGCAGGAACGTCCTCTCCCGCTTCACCGCCGCGCCCGCCGGCCTCACGGCAGACCCCGCAAGCGAGATCGTGGTCCTGCAAATCCCAAAGCCCTTCGGCAACCACAACGGGGGGCAGCTTACCTTTGGGCCCGACGGCTTTCTCTACGTGTCTGTTGGAGACGGCGGCGGCCAGGGAGACCCCTCCGGCAACGGCCAGAACTTAGGCGCCTTCCTGGGCAAGATACTCCGTCTGGACGTGCGGAACGCATCCCTGGAGACGCCCTACCGCATCCCGCCGGACAACCCTTTCGTGGGCCGCGAAGACGCCAGAGGCGAAATCTGGGCATACGGCCTCCGCAACCCCTGGCGCTTCTCATTTGATCAGCCCACGGGCCTCCTGTGGGCTGCGGACGTGGGCCAAAGCGCGTGGGAGGAAGTGGACATCATCCGCAAGGGTGGCAACTACGGCTGGGACGTCATGGAAGGCGCGCACTGTTTCACGCCGCCCCAGGGCTGCGCGACCGCAGGCTTTGAGTTGCCAGTGGCCGAATACGGCCACGCCCAGGGCTGCTCCATCACCGGAGGGCACGTCTACCGGGGCAGCGCCATTCCGGCGCTGGCTGGGGCCTACCTCTACGCCGACTACTGCTCCGGCACGCTGTGGGGCTTGCGCTACGAGGGCGGGAGGGTCACCCAGCAGGCCGTGCTGGCGCAGACAGCCCTGCACATCATCTCCTTTGCTTTTGAACCTGACGGCGAAAGCTATGCGGTGGCTGAGGAAGGCGTTTTCAGGCTCCAGGAATGATCCTGTCCCTGCCATCCACCCCTTTCCCAAGCGCCCGCCACCTGGTGCCCTTGTCCCATGGCCCAGGGGTCCCGCTTCCCTCTACAAGCCACTACGAAAATCGGAATCGTTCCCCCCAAAAAATAAAACGAATCCAACTGCTCGCATTCCAATCTGACCTCCATCCTCCCTCCTATGCCCGGATGACCCATGCCCGTATGCCCGTATGTCCGCCCGTATCCCTATCCCCTTCCCTCCCTGCCCTTTCTGCGCTAGTATGGTGCGAAAGCACCAGCACTACGCCGCCGTTGACGGGTGAGGTTTGCGAAGGGGAGACGACCGTGGCCACAAACTCAAAGACTGTTGCGCCAGCCGGGAGGCTTTCGCGGCCTAGGCCCTGGGCATCGCCTGTGGCGCTGTGGCGGAGGCTACGGGCAGCCGCCACCCACCCCGCGTTACCCCTGGCTTATGAAGACAAGGACCTGTCCCTGCGCATCCTGAAATACTGAGAGGACGAAGACCTCGCCGTGGGCGAGATCCAGCGCATCGCGGGGGTATCATCTAACCTGCCACGCTATTTTTGACACGAGGAAACGCGCTTGACCCAGTTGTTTCCTGATATCCCCGAGCCTTCCGAGCTATCCAGCATTCCCGGTGTCGAATCCCCGGAGCAGTGGAAGGATGGCCTTCTGGTCCCGCCGGGAGAGGGGGAGGCCGTCTGGCTCCTTGACGAGCTGATTACCTTCAAGCTCGGCATGGTGGAGACCAACCAGGCTTTTTCCCTCCTGGAGGCCAGCGCCGGCCCAGGGGGAGGGCCGCCGCTCCACGTCCACTATCAGGCTGCCGAAGCCTTCTACATGCTGGATGGAGCCATCACCCTCATGACCGGCAGGCTGCGGCGGCGCGTGACCCAGGGGTCGTTTGTCCACATCCCCAGCGGCGTGCCGCACACCTACCGTGTGGATGGCAGATCGCCCGCCAGGCTCCTCCTGCTGTACGCGCCTGCGGGCCACGAAAACTTCTTCCGCGAAATCGGCGAGCCCGCCCGGATCAAGGTGCTCCCCCCCAATGACCACTTGCCGGACATGCAGCGTTATGTCCAGGGCCTGGTCAAATACGGCTCGGAAATCCTAGGCGCACCGCTAGGGCCAGGGTAGTTTCTATAGCTGCCTCGGCAGCCCATTTGGGCAGAAGCCGACGTGCTTGCATCGGCGTCCCTCTATTCCCATTTACGACACCCCTCCTCCGTGCCATCCTGCTTGACGATGTCCGGCCCTTTGCTGAAGGTCGTTATCCAGCCTAGTCCGAACTTCCGAGGATTTCGTATCTAGCCGTATCTGGGATGTAGCCAGACAACATCTTGACGATTCCGCCGGTTTCGAATACAACAGAGGCGAGGCGCATCGGGAAAACTCGATGTAGCC
>JACQUI010000059.1 GCA_016210395.1 Chloroflexota bacterium
CTGCTTGAACCCTGATGCAGCAATCGCCCTTGCGCTCATGTCGCTCTAGCGTCAAGGGGAGCACCGATCTCCTTCAGGTCATGTTCCAGATCCCCCAGGTCGTACTGGGCCGGAATCTTGTGTTGCCGGGTGTAGTCCAACATCTCCCACAGGGATACCCCCGCTTCGTGCGCAGCGCGGGCCATGGTCATCTTCCCTTCCCCATACTGACGCCCGTAGTATTCCAGCTTCCACTCTTGCATGGCGCGAGCTAAAAGCCTGCGTACTGTGGTTGACCTGTCGCTTTGCTCCACTTTCTCTATAAGCTCCAGGTCTCGCAGCAGCTCCGTTGGCAGTCGCGCTCCCACCATCTGTTCCTTGTTCGTGTTCACGCTGCTCATGTCCTTATCCGAATCCGACGGGCCCTCGCCAGCGCCTCGGTGATGACGTCGGGCACGGTCCACAGGACTCTTGCCAGGTCTCCCAGGACGCCTACCACCTCCCCATGTTCCAGCCGCCCCTTCCCGTACGCTTTCAAGATCACGCCCACCGTCCCCAAGTAGTGTACGCTAAATGCACCAGCGGCTACCCGGCCCTCCTTGTCATCCAGGACAAGGCGCAGCCCTCTCGTGCGAGCCATCGCCAGCGACTCGGCTTCACCGCGGTCAAGGCGTCCATGGGCGACGAGTCTCTCGGCCAGTCTTTGCTCTCCTCCGGTCAACTGCACTCGCTGCATCCATCCCTCTTCCACCGCCCGTTGAATGAACGCGACCTCAAGGGCGCCCTTCGCCAGCTCCTGGTCGACGACCTCATCGTACACCGCCGGAGCAACAAGGACCTCCCCATACCCCTGCTTCAAAAGGGCCAGCCTGTCGAGCTTGGCGAGCACGATGAGCGGTGTGGCATCGGCGACGATCACGGGGCGCGCCCCCTCCAGAGGTTCCACGCAACTATGCGTAGGTTCGCATCTGTAGCTATGTTTGCAACGCATTCCAAAGCACTGTACATGGAGCTCGACGAAGGTCAGTCAGGACCCATGCCTTGTACCCCACACGCTCCTCCAAACACAAGGAACGTCGCAGTTGCAACTCCCCAGTTGTCGCCCCTGATGCTATGGTGGGCCGGCAAAGGAGACCCCCTGCTGGTCCCGCACATCCTGCGGTGAGCGCTCAATGCTGGACGAAAGCGAGAAGGAACTCAAAGGTATAGATGTATGATGAACGATCACATGGGCGAAGAACTGCGGCGAGGAGTTCAAGAGCGCCCAGGGGTTGTCGGGCCATCGCCAGTTCACGAGCCACGGCAAAGAGAAGGCTGCAATAGACCACGCCGATCCCCTCGAATCCACCCTGGCTTCCGGGCCTCTGCCTGTGGACGCCATTGTGGAGCGCATGGCCTGGCCGGAGGTACCGGATTCGGCAAACGGCTACCGGAAGGCATGGGTGAACCGCGTCAACCAGGGCATGAAGTTCGGCATGTACACCTCGGTGGCCGGGGTGTGCCTGGCTTAGGAGATGGTGGAGGGCCTGGTGTCCCAACTCTACCAGTTCTTCGGCATTCAGAGCGAGGTGGAGGATGTGGCCGGGTACCCCAAACTGCAGGCTGCTGCCTGCCTGGCCCGGGCCTGCTACGAAGCATCTTGCCCAGGGAGAGAACGCAGCCGCTCCGATATTGCAACTCCAGGATGGCGACGGCTTCTCCACTGAGCGACGATATGCATGGGAAGCTGGGCATTCCCCAGTCTGCCCCGGAGCCTGGCAACCAGCATAGCGACGAGGTCGCCGAGCGTCTGGCCGAGATCAAGGGGCGTGAGTTACGAAACTTCCGTGCGGCCCAGGGCCGGAAGTGGGCCAACCGGGCGACAGCATTGCGCGGCTGATGGCGCAGCGGTGCAATTCCCAAGAGCCTCGGGGAAGAAGGATACTGTTTCTGTCAGAGGGGTGACGCAGCCTTAACCGGCAAGGCGCCACCCCTCTGTGTCGTCAACGGGGAAGCTGCCATCACCCCCTGGCATAGGAAGAAACCCATCGGCAAGCTCCAAGGCACAAGGAGGAACAAGCTATGCCCAAGTACGCCCACGTTGACACCCTGCTCACCGGTTCCGCCACCAAGTACAAGGAAACCGTTACCCCGGACCGCGTGGCCAGGGGGCTGCAGGTCGCGGTATCCAGTTGGGCCCGGTAGCCGGGGGGGGGCGGTTGAACAGCGGCATTACCGATTGAGCAAGTTCAGGCCTCTCCGGTACGCCTAACCTAGCGCCACGTGCTCTGCAGTGGCGCCGGCACACCATGCTGTCCAGAGAATGGACTTGGACCGCAACGGCATACAGACATCCTCTAGAACGTTCGTGGAGAAGCTTACCTCCTTCAGCACGATGTCAATCCCGACCGTCTGCTCGGTCCTTTCTGCCCCTCGTGGCAACTCCTGGCCAACAAGATTTTCTCTATCATCATCATCTGGGCGAGGGGTTTCTTGCGAGGATGCGCATCGGCTCAGCTGGAGCAGCCAATTCCTTGTGCTGTACAATGGCCCCCGGTAGGCGGACGCGCACGCAATGGCGCGCAGGTCTTTCCCGCTCGGGTTTGCGGCTGGTGCGCAAGTCCGGCACATGACACGCGGTCTAGCGGTTCAACCTTGCGGAAAAGCTCCGTGGCATTCGGGAGCCGCTTGCGGACCTATGAGGACAACCTTCAGGTTCAGTCAAAGAAGGGAGAACGACGCTATGGCGGACACCAGACAAGACGAAACCAGAGAGCGTCGCATCGCCGAGGAGATTGTTGTTGATGCCTACGGCGAGGAAGAACGGGCATTGGGGTGGTACTACTATTTGGAAGACCGTCTCACCTTCCCTTTTCTGGCAAAGTGTACTTCCCAGAGACGCGTGTCACTCCTGAAACGCGGAGAGGTGGTCGAAGTCATCGGGATGGCGCCCGAAGATGACTGCATGCACGACATGATTGTAATGGTGCGCTGGAGCAGCCGGACTTTTGGGGTTCCGTTGGCACAGTTGGAGGGCGTATCTGTGGACGGCCAGACCCAGGCGGCTATGGAGGACTGGCGCTACTGGGTGGCCACGGGCAATCAGTTTTGAGTTGCCCCCAGGCAGTCCGAATACCATAAGGTTACACCTGGCGAGGCCCGTACCCATGAGCGAGTACCAGTATTACGAGTTTCAGGCCATTGACCGCCCCCTGACCAAGCAGGAGATGGCTGAGGTCCGAGCCCTTTCCACTAGGGCTACTATCACGTCAACCCGCTTTGTAAACACTTATGAATGGGGGAACTTCAAGGGCGATCCGCTCACCTTGATGAAGCGATACTACGACGCCTTCCTGTATGTGGCGAACTGGGGATCCCATAGGCTCATGCTTCGGGTACCGCGAAGCTCTCTCGCTCAGGAAACCGTTCTCCGCTACATCGTGCAGGACGGGCCCTTCTCCCTGCACATTGTCAAGGGACACCTCATTTTAGCCTTTGACTCCGAGACGGAAGAGCCGGAGGACAGGATGGAGGACGAAGGATGGACTGCAACCCTAGTTCCCCTGCGAGCGGCCCTAGCCGGCGGGGATCTGCGCGCCTTGTACCTGGGATGGCTGCTCTGTGTCCAGGAGGATCTGCTCGACGATGACGTGGTCGAACCGCCTGTCCCCCCGGGAATGGGTGAGCTGTCGGCGTCGCTCCATGCGCTCGTGGATTTCCTGCGGCTCGACGAAGACCTGCTCCAGTCGGCTGCCGAGAGTAGCCCGCCGATGCCGCGGGTCACGCCGTCGCCGAAAGAGGCCAGGCAATGGGTCGACGTTCTCTCGAATGCGGAGAAGGAAGCCCTGCTCCTGCGGCTGGCCGCCAGTGACCTGGACGCCCGGCTCCTCCAGGCAGAAGTGCGCCGTCGCATCTGGGACTCGGGTGTCGCCGAGGGCGCCAGGGCAGGGGAGCGCCAAGGCCGCACAGTCGGGGAGCTGCTGGACGGGATGGAGCGCAGACAGCAGGAACGGGAGCGCCGCGTATCCCAGGAGCGGGAGCGCCGCCGTCAGGAGGAGGCCGATGCCCAGGCCGTCTTCCTGGACCGCCTCGCTGGACGCCAGGAGGAGGTGTGGCGCAAGATTGAAGCCTTGGTCGACACCAGGCGGCCTACCGAGTACGCCGAGGCCATCCGGCTTCTGAAGAACCTTCGTGACCTGGCGGAGCGGGAGCATCAGGCGGAAGCCTATGCCTCTCGGTTGATGGAGTTGCGTACTCGCCATGCCAAAAAGGTTAGTCTATTGGACCGCCTCAACCAGGCGGGCCTCAGGCCGGGCTGGACGCTGTCCGGTGGCCAGCAAGAACGGTAAGCGGGCATGTAGGGCAGGGAGTCCCTTGTGGCCGAATCGCAGCGCGCGAATGAGGAGCTAGCCCGACTGCGGGCAGAGAACCTGCGCTTGCGGCGAGAGAACGCACGTTTGCGGGCCCAGAGCCGCCTCTCCGTCCCTGGCGCCCAGATGGCGTTGCAGCTGAATCTGCCGGACTCCGCTGCAGATCAACTCGTCAACAGCGATTCCTCGGCTGCCGAGAAGATCGGTCTGTTCAAGAGCCTGTTCCGAGGCCGGGAGGACGTGTACGCGGTGCGCTGGGAAAACCCGGATGGCCGCGCGGGCTACGCTCCCGCCAGCCGGAGCAGGTCGGACCGGGAACAGGGCGTCTTCCTACCCCTGACCGACGAGGTGCTCCAAAACCACCTGAGCGGACGGGTGACTGTCGGCGTGTATCCACTCTTGCACGATGACACCTGCTGGTTCCTTGCCGCCGACTTCGACAAGGAGCACTGGCAGGAGGACGTTGCCGCCTATCTCGCTTCCTGCGATATGTTTGGGGCGCCCGCCGCGCTGGAGCGCTCCCGCTCGGGCAACGGTGGTCACGTGTGGATCTTCTTCGATGCCCCAGTAGCTGCCGCCCAGGCCCGCAGGCTGGGCTGCGCACTGCTTACACGGGCCATAGAGGAGCGCCACCTGATCGGGCTGGACTCGTACGACCGGCTCTTTCCCAACCAGGACACCCTGCCCAAGGGTGGTTTTGGCAACCTGATCGCCCCGCCGCTACAAGGAATTCCACGCCAGGCTGGCAACAGCGTCTTTCTCGACCGGGCTTTCGAGCCGTACCATGACCAGTGGGCCTTCCTGTCCAGCGTCCGGCGTATGCACCCGCAGGAGTTGGACCGCATCGTCGCCGCCGCCACGCGGGCGGGCAACGTCATCGGAGTGAGGCCGAGCTTCGCTGATTCTGAAGATGGCGAGGATCCGTGGACCACGCCACCCTCCGGTAGCCAACTGGTGACACGAATCGCCGGACCCTTCCCACCGAGTGTACGCGTTACGCTGGCCAACCTGGTATACGTGACTAAGGAGGGCCTGCCGCCCGCCCTGCTCAGCC
>JACQUI010000016.1 GCA_016210395.1 Chloroflexota bacterium
TTAGGGACTGTCACGAAATAACATACCTGTTTCTCGAAGGCAATACGAACGTGTGTTAGCTGTTGCTTCTACCAAAAATGGGTAGGTTATTACGTGACAACTCCTTAGTTTGGCGGGTGTTGCTCCACGGGAGGCGGACGCTCCGCCCCCGCCCTGCCCCGCTGAAGGACGCGCTGCGGGGCAGGGTCCTTGTGCACGCGCCAGGCGACCAGTACGCCGTAGACTTCCGTGGCAATCGCGAGAACGATCCTCGTACCCATCAGGCCGGTGATGCCCCACAGGTCCCACAGCAGTCCCCCTGCCACAGGCCCGACCATGTCGCCGGCGTCGTCGCCTACGTCCATTATCCCCATGAGCCGGGCGCGCTGACTCCTGTCGGACCGGGAAACGTCTGCTTTCAGCGCGCCCCAGGCCGGGCGGAAGCCTGCCCTGCCCGCATCGTCCATGACCTTCCCAGTAGTAAAGCCCACCCAGTTCGGGATGAAGAGGTAGAGCAGGGATGACCCCGCATTGGCCACGCTCCGTGCGGCAATGGTGGGCTTGCGGCCAAAGCGGTCGGCCAGCCAGCCGAACACCGGGCCGGCAACCAGGGCTACAACGGCGGAAGCAAGGTAGACGGCGCCGGCCTGGGCCTCGGTCATGCCGGCGTACTCGGTCGCCAGGATGGGATAGATCCCGATGAGGGAGTTGGTGACGCTGATCAGAAAGCCCAAGCCTGATACGGCGATCACCTTGCGGCGCAGCGAATGGCGGCCTCCCGGTCCCTCCGGTTCATCTGCCGTGTCGGAATCTCGCTTCACCTCCGCGTCCAGAGACGCTTCACGCTTCCGCCTTGCCCCGGGAACGAGAAGCATGACGACGGGAAGCGTCAAGGATGAGAATGCCCAGGTGATGAGAAAAACGAGCGAGAAGTTGGAGGCAGTCAGCGTCAACAGGGCGCCGCCTGCCGCCTTGCCCAGGGAACCTGCCAGGGACTTTGCGGTGAAATACCAGGCGAACGTGGAGGCGATGGCCTTCTCATCGCCGTGCTCGGCAATGAGGGCGTTGATCGCGGGATCCCGGACCGAGGTCGAAACGCCGTGGAGCGCCCGTATGGCATACAGGTGCCAGGGCGCCATAGCGAGGGTCAGGAGAAAAGACACCAGGCTCCGGAGGCCGAGGGCGGTCACCAGCGCCCGCTTGAGCCCCACGCGGTCGGAGATCCAACCCATGAGGGGCTTCAGAGCAACTTTTACTACGTCCGTGAGAGCAACAAGAAGGCCCGCTTCAGCGAGGCTGAGACCGAGATGGCGGCCATACAGCGGCAGCGTGAATGCAATAATGCCGAAGGCGATGCGCATCAGGAAGCCCTCTGCGATGAGGGCGTAGATGGCTGGACTGGTCCTGCTTTTGATCATCTGCTAGGGACTCCTCGTCCTGGGCTGGATGTGGGCGATCCGTCTGTGTCCTCCAACATGAATAGCGGGATCCCCGCGCCTGAATGAGAACTGCTCTGAATCAGAATCAATTCTCATGCCCATGGTCAAGGGCGCTCTTACGGTGGGACACCCCAGCATCCCCGCGCGCAGCCCACCTTCCAGAGGACGCCACATGGGATGAAAATGACAGGAACTCTGAGCGTGCCAATACGTAGGGGCAGTACCTGTGTGTCTGCCCGCCCGTAGAGGCGACGCATGCGTCGCCTCTACGGGCGCCAGCGGCCATGTCCCTGTTTCCACATAAGGCGTTCCGCTACGCCACGGCAGCCCGCCGCGCTGCGCTTGCAACGGCGAGCGGGGCGGGAGGACGCAGCTCGTAGCGGCCACGCGCGTAGTCCTCGATGTATTCGGCGATGACGTGGGCGATGCCCGGCTGGCTGCCGTACCCTGGGAAGGTGTTGACGTCCACAACCACTGGGCCGTCTGGACCTTCAAGGATGTCCAGCCCATACAGGCCCAGGCCAAAGAGCCGGCCGCAGCGGAGTGCAATGTCCTCCATCTCCGGCGTGACCACCCACTGCTGACCGGGCGCTTTCCCATGGCGTCCGCCCAGGCCGAAAGGCTTCCGGGTTGCGAAGATCCGCTCGCCGACGCCAAAGACCTTGTAGCGCCACCGGCACCCGTCAATGAACTCCTGGACAATCATTGGCTCCTCTGGGGCGGGCATGCTCTCCAGGTCTTCCGGGCGGCGCACTACAAAGATGCCGTCGCCGTGGATACCCTGGTACGGCTTGATGATCAGGGTTTGTTGGCTGGCGGCGGCAAAACCGTTCAGGAGCGATAGGTCTGTGGCGGCCCAGGAACGGGGTGTGGGGATGCCGGCGGCGCGCATCATGGCCGTGGATACGTATTTGTTCATCACCACTGTGCACGAGTCGTACGGGTTGAGGACCCTGGCCCCGAGGTAATGGAACATCCCAGCCACGCTGAGAGGCAAAGGTTCCCGCGCCTTGAGGATGTACAGGTCATGCTGGGCGGCAACGTCCAGGCCGAGCACGGTCTCATCCGGGACGCCGACCTCAACTTGACAACCCCTCTCCCTCAAGAGGGCATAGACCTCTTCAAGGAGCGGATTGGGGTCGCGCGGCGGGCGAATGAAATACAGTCTCATGTCTCAAACCTCCAGTGAGCAATACGCTTTTGAACTCCCATCGTGTGCAGGGTAACAGGCGCGCGCGCTGCATCCATGAGGAGGTTGGCCCGCTTTCAGGGCCAAGAAGGGCGTGAAAAGATTGGCCTGTTTTCCTACGAGCACGGCGCGTCCCTCTCCTTGAAGGAGAGGGACAGGAGGGAGAGGTCGGGCAAACCCCTGACCCCTTCCATCGAAGGATGCCGACTGCTGACTATATCCCGCCGTAGGGGCGCGACATATCGTGCCCCTACGGCTAGACGGCCTTACCGGGGATGCTCCGGCGTATGGTATGGTAGGAGCAGCTACGCGCAAAGGAAGGATAGAGAGCGATTGAGCGTCCCATCGCCCCTGGCCGGCAAGCCCCTGGCAGTGCTTCTGGACTTTGACGGCACGCTCACCGTGCGGGATGTGGCGGAGCGGTTGCTGGACACCTTCGTCACTGAGGACTGGCGCAAGGAGAGTGAGGCGTGGCGCGCCGGCGTCATCTCCTTCAGGGAATGCCTGCGGCGAGAGTACGCCCACCTCCAGGATGCCAAGCAGGCGGAGTACGTGCGGTACGCCCTGGAGACCACGGAGCTGCGCCTTGGGGCACAGGAGTTCGTGACTTTCTGCAGGGAGAAGCGCATCCCCGTGGAGATCGTGTCCGGCGGGCTGGACCTGTACATCACGCCGCTGCTGGAGAAGTTCGGGATGGACGGCATCCCTTTTGTGGCCATGAGGGCTGACGGCGCGGTGGACGGCCACCTGATGGCGGACTACCCTGTAGGGACGCCTGTGTGCGATGCGACGGGGTGCAGCAAGTGCCCGCGCCTCCTGGACTACCGCCGCCGTGGCTTCGCCGTTGCCTACATCGGCGACGGCAACTCCGATCAGTGCCCCGCGCGGCGCGCTGACATCGTGTTTGCGCGCGACTCTCTGGCCCGCCACTGCGCCGGGGAGGGGATTCCCTTCAGGCCGTTTGAGACGTTTGGCGAAGTGCTGGCCGTGCTGAGGCCGTATCTGGAGCAAGCGGGAAGGCCGCCCGCCCGCCGGTAATCCGACCCTGACTTTGCCACGCCACACCGAACGTGCTATACTTGGTCTGGTCGCTGGAAGTCTGCCTAGGAATGGCGCGTGTGAAAAGTGGGTAAATCCCACTTTTATTTTTCATGGCGGCGGCGTGGGGGAGCGCCTGGAGGTCGCACGAATGAAAAGCGATTTCTTGATAGCCCTGACGCAGCTCGCTGCAGAGAGAAACCTGCCGCGAGATATGGTGCTTTCCGCCATAGAGGCTGCCCTTGCCTCTGCCTACAAGAAGGACAACCTGGTTGGCGAGCAGAACATCGCCGTCCGGCTCAGCCCAACCAGTGGAGACGTGCGCGTCTACGTCTTGAAAAACGTGGTGGAACAGGTCGCCGACCCCCGTCTGGAAATATCCCTGCAGGACGCCAAGAAACTGAAGAAAGACGTGGCCGCCGGGGAAGTGGTCGAGACGGACTCCATGCCCTACAACCCCGGCCGCATTGCGGCGCAGACGGCCAAGCAGGTGGTGATGCAGCGCCTGCGGGAAGCGGAGCGGGACCTGGTGTACGCCGAATACGCCAACCGCGCGGGGGAGATCATCACCGCGACGGTGCAGCGCGTGGATTCGCGCGTGGTTACCCTTGACCTTGGCCGCGCTGAAGGCATCATGCCCGACAAGGAGCAAAGCCCTTCAGAGCACTACCGCCCTAACCAGAAGCTGAAAGTCTACATTGTTGAGGTGGCCCGCACAGCCCGGGGGCCGGAGATTATCGTCTCGCGAGCCCATAGGGACCTGCTTCGGCGCCTCTTTGAAATGGAAGTCCCGGAGATCTTTAACGGCGTCGTGGAGATCAAGGGCATCGCCCGCGAGCCCGGGGCCCGCAGCAAGGTCGCCGTCTGGGCCCGCCAGGAAGGCGTGGACGCGGTCGGCTCGTGCGTGGGAATGCGCGGCGTGCGCATCCAGAACGTGGTCCAGGAGCTTGGCGGCGAGAAGATAGACGTGGTGCAGTGGCACAAGGATCCTGCCACCTTTATCGCCAACGCCCTCAACCCGGCCCAGGTAGCCCACGTGGAGCTAAACGAAACGGAAAACACGGCCCGCGTGGTGGTGCAAGACAGGCAGCTCTCCCTTGCCATAGGCAAGGAAGGGCAGAACGCCCGTCTTGGCGCAAAGCTAACGGGCTGGAAAATTGACATCATCAGCGCCACAGAGGCCGAACAAGAGCGGCAGGCGCGGCAGGCGCGGCAAGAGGAAGAGCGCAAGGCAAGGGCCATAGCGGAAGCAGCCGCCAAGGGGATTGTGCTTCCTCCAGCGGAGATCGTGGAGATGCCTGCGGCAGAAGCGGCGCCCGCGCCGGCCGTTATGCGGCCCGCTGCGGCGGCCCCCGTCCAGCCGGCGGCGGTTGGGCCTGCGGAGCCGGTCGCTGCCAGGGCGACGCCCGTGCAGCCCGTTGCAGCGCAAGGAACCCCGGCCATGACGCAGGCGGAGCAAGACGCCTGGCTCCAGAAGGCCATTGCCGAAGAGGAGAAGGCCAAGGCCGCTCTGGCAGAGGTGGAAACAGAAGCGCCAGCAGAAGAAGAGCAGGCCGAAGAAGAAGAGGAAGGCGTGCCCATCACTGCCGATGTATGGAAGGTGCCGCAGCTCGTGCCGTCGGCTGGTGGCCAAATCCGCTTCGCGGAGGACATTCTCGGCCAGCGGGGCGGAGGCGGCGGTGGCCGGCGTGGACGGCGCGGCGATGGCCGCGATGACGATGCCAAAGGCAAGAAGGGCGCCAAGCGCCGGCGCGGTGGTGTTGGAGAGCAGCCGCGGGAATAGACAACCCCTGCCTCAATCCTCTCCCGTTAAGGAGGAGAAACCCCTTCCCCCTTGCGGGGGAAGGCTGGGATAGGGGGGCCCGCTCTCACCTTGGACTGAATATGGACAGGGTCGGAACCGGTCACAGGACTGCGGTTCCGACCTCCAGGGCTTCCCTTTCAGGAGAAAGGGAAGCGCCAATCACGTAGCCACCCGCAATCCTCATGAGTCCGGCAGGTAGCGCAATGGCCAGCGCGGCAGCGCAAACAAAGGACTCCCGCAAGAAACACGTTCCGCTGAGGCGGTGCGTCTCCTGCGCAAAGCAGTTGCCCCAACGGGAGCTGGTCCGCATCGTGCGAGATCCCTCGGGGCGCGTGTCCGTGGACCTGGGCCGCAAAAAGCAGTCAGGCCGTGGAGCTTATCTGTGCCATGAGCCGGACTGCTGGGAAAAGGCCCTCAAAAAAGACAGGCTTTCTGTTGCCCTCAAAGGCGCCATTGCCGCAGAAGACCGCCAGCGTCTCCAGGAGTTCGCCAAGGGTGAGCTTCAACAGGCGCACTAGGGAAGTGAAGTAGGATGCAGAGGCAAACATCGTCCACAGCAACCAAAGACCCCAGCGAGGCGAGGCCCCGCGCAGCCACGGTCCGCGAGGTGCAAGTCCCCGAGGCCATCACCGTGGCGCGCCTTGCGGAGCTTGTCCACGCCACCCCCATTGACCTGATGAAGCAGCTCATGCGGGCCGGCGTCATGGCGTCCATCAACCAGGCCATTGACTTCAACACCGCGGCGGCCATCATCCCCGCCTACGGGTACCGGGCGGTGCCCGCATCGGCAGCCAAGGCCGCCGCGGTGGCTGACGTCGAAAAGGACGACCCTTCCAAATTGATTGAAAGGCCGCCGGTGGTCACGGTGCTGGGACACGTTGACCACGGCAAGACGACCTTGCTGGATGCAATCCGGAAGACGAAGGTGGCGGAGCGGGAAGCGGGCGGCATCACGCAGCACATCGGCGCGTACCAGACTGAATATAAGGGCCACAAGATCACGTTCCTGGACACCCCTGGGCATGAAGCGTTCACCGCCATGCGCGCTCGGGGCGCCAACGCCACAGACATTGCCATCCTGGTGGTAGCCGCCGACGACGGCGTCATGCCCCAGACGGTTGAGGCGATCAACCACGTCAAGGCAGCCAAGGTTCCCATCGTGGTTGCCCTCAACAAGATAGACAAGCCGGAAGCCGACCCCGAAAAGGTGAAGCGCCAGCTTACAGAGCACGGCCTGGTGGTCGAGGAGTGGGGCGGCGATGTCATCACCGTGCCCGTCTCGGCCAAGTCGCGCATCGGCATCGAGGACCTGCTGGAAAACATCCTCGTCGTGGCCGAAGTCGCAGAGCTGAAGGCCAACCCCAACCGCGCTGCCAGGGGCGTTGTGGTGGAGGCGCGGCTGGACAAGAGCCGGGGCCCCGTTGCCACCGTGCTCATCAAGAACGGCACGCTGAACGTCGGCGACTTCATTGTCGTCGGCAACGTCAGGGGCCGCATCAAGGCCCTGGTCAACGACGCCGGCCGGCGCATGAAGTCCGCTCCTCCCTCCACTCCAGTGGAAATCCTTGGACTGAACGAGCTGCCTCAGGCTGGGGACACCCTGGAGGCGGTTGCCAGCGAGCGAGAGGCGCGGGTGCTGGTGGAAGAGCGCCTGCAAAAGCAAACGGGCGGACGGACCCGCGCCAGCCTGGAAGACGTGGTCAACCGCATCCGCACCGGCCAGTCCAAGGAGCTTAACGTCATCATCAAGGCCGACGTGCAGGGGAGCATTGAGGCGTTGCGGGAGGCGCTGAGCAAACTGGGCACAGACAAGGCGCAGGCGCGCACCGTCCACGTGGCCAGCGGCGCCATTACCGAGAGCGACATCTTCCTTGCAGTGGCTTCGGAAGCCCTGGTCCTGGGCTTCAACACCTCTATAGAGCCCGGGGCGCGTCGGCTTGCCGATTCTGAAGGCGTGGAGGTGCGCTTCTACAACGTCATCTACACCATGGTGGAAGAGATCCGGGGGATGTTGGAAGGCATGGTGAAGCCGGTAGCGAAGGACGTGGTAGAGGGACACGCCACGGTCAGGGCCGTCATCGCCAGGGGCAAGCAGAGCAAGGTGGCGGGCTGCATCGTGTCCGATGGCCGCGTCCTGCGAAACGCCATGGTCCGCGTCCTGCGAAAGGGCCAGGTGCTCCACGACGGCCCCATCCAGGGCCTGCGCCGCTTCCAAGAGGACGTGCGCGAGGTCGCCACAGGTGTGGAGTGCGGCGTTGTGCTGGCGAACTTCGACGATTTCCAGGAAGGCGACGTCCTGGAGGTCCACCACCAGGAGTAGGAAGGCCCGCGCCGGCGCCAGGCTCCCCGCGCCCTTGCCATTCGTACGAAATGGCTTCCTCCCCCCTGAACGGGGGAGGATTGAGGTGGGGGTCGCCCCGCCGGTCACCCCCTATCCTTCGCTTCGCCGAGGCAGGCTCTGGCCTTCCCCCGCTTCGTCCCGACTTCATCGGAACTCAGCATGACAACAGCCCATTTTTCACGGCCCTGCGCTCCGCCCGCAGGCCGTGACCGGAAGGAAGCCATGTCACGAAGGACCGACCGGCTCAACGAACTGCTCCGCGAGGAGATAAGCTGGCTTGTCTCCCGGGAGATGCGGGACCCTCGCCTCTCCGTGCTGGTCACCATCACGCGAGTTGCGGTTTCGGTGGACCTCCGCCAGGCGGTGGTGTACGTGAGCGTCATGGGGACGGCTGAGGAGAAGCAGGCCACCCTGGAGATGCTGCGCTCCGCCGCCGGGTTCCTCCAGCATTCCTTGAAGCCAAAGCTGGACGTTCGGCATGTTCCTGCCCTGCTCTTCAAGCTGGACCAGTCCATCGAGGAGGGAATACGCCTCACTCAGATCCTCGATACCCTCGGTCCTTCCGGCGAGGCTAGGCCGTAGCGCCTGCCCTTCACTTGGCGCCCAAGCCGGTCTACGCCAGCCTGGCCCTGGTCCGTTAGTGAGAAGGGGCATCATGCTGCCCCTGAAGGTCATAAACAAATCAGCTTCGCAGATTCCATGCGGTACGCTTCACCCTCACCTTAGTCCTCTCTCCTCAAGGGAAAAGAGATAGTCCTTTCCCCCTTGAGGGGGGAAGGTTAGGATGAGGATGAGGCGTCGCATGTGAAGGCATTCTCCACGCACACCATATGAACGCACCGCTCCTCCCTGACGGCATTCTCAACATAGACAAGGCTCAAGGCATGACCTCAATGGAGGTCGTCCGCCAGGTGAAGCGCGTCACCGGGCAGCGCCACTGCGGGCATGGCGGGACACTGGACCCCGTGGCCACCGGCGTCCTGCCTGTGTTCCTTGGCCAGGCCACGAGGCTGATGGAGTACCTGCTGGAAGGCGAAAAGGAGTACCTTGGCGCGGTGCGCCTGGGCGTCGCCACGGACACCTACGACACCGAAGGCCAGACAACGGACGAGCGGGACGCTTCGGGCATCAGCCGGGAAGCGGTTGAGGCCGCGCTGGAAGGCTTCAGAGGCCTCATTCTGCAGACGCCGCCAATGTACAGCGCCCTGAAACACGAGGGGAAGCGCCTCTACGACCTGGCGCGCCGGGGCATTGAGGTGGACCGGGAGCCGCGGTCCGTGCAGATCAGCCGCATCGAGGTGGTTGACTGGCAGCCGCCTCTGGTGACGCTGGCCATCCGGTGCGGCCGCGGCACGTACGTCCGCTCCCTGGCCCACGACCTCGGCCAGGCCCTGGGCTGCGGCGCGCACCTCGCCGCGCTGCGGCGCACCCGCTCGGGCGCCTTCCGCGTAGAGGAGGCCATCACCCTGGAACGGCTGCGGGAGGCCGTGGCAGCAGGCGGCGGCAAGGGTCTGCTTCTCCCCTTGGACTACGTGGTCCTGCACCTCAAGGCGCTGACGCTCAACCCTCTTGAGGAGGACATGGTGCGCAGCGGGCAGCCGGTGCGTCTCAGTCCCCGCACGCACAGCGCGGAACACATGGAAACCCGCAGGGCATATGACGCCGAGCGGCGCTTCGTCGCGCTCCTGCGCTTCAACGGCCCCATCCGCCAGTGGGAGCCGCACAAGGTGTTCCAGGCTGGATCGCCCTCGCCATACCTGCAGGAAGACGCGCTGGTGTAGGCCGGGGACGCGAGCCGGGAGACCCTGCCCCTACGAAACGCGCGCCGTGTGCGTGTAGGGACGCGGTCTTCGCGCCCACATACTTGTACCCAGGCAAAAATATGCTATACTGAAAGTCCTGGTGTTGTGAGCGAGGTGGTACCACCCGTTCCCATCCCGAACACGGTCGTGAAACGCCTCAGCGCCTACGATACTGTGCCCGCGAGGGCATGGGAAAATAGGTCATCGCCAGGACTAAGAAACCTCTTGGTAACAAGCTTGTGCCAAGAGGTTTCTTGTTTTTCAGGAGGATCATTTCTCGTGGACTAAACCTCCAGACCTATCGCACTTTACAGCTTTCTCGCGACGCGCCTATAATTGAAAGTAGTTCACCCACACTAGCGAAGGTCTATTTTGTCATACACCACAGAGAAGGCGCCAACATCCATCGAACCGGGCAGCATGGCCGAACTGCTCAAAGACTCGGAACCGCTGAAGAGCGTCAAGCGAGGGGACATAGTCAGCGGCGAAGTGATGCGAATAGACGATGAAGGCGTCCTTGTTAACATAGGCCATAAATCGGACGGCATCATCCCGCCGAGGGAGATGCGGTCCCTTACCCCCGAAGCCATGAACGGCATGAAGCGGGGCGACACTGTCTACGCCTACGTCATCCGTCCCGACGGCGATGAAGGCCCCGCGATGCTCTCGCTCGACAGGGCCCGGTCCGAGCAAGGGTGGGTGGTCCTTCAGAAGGCCCTGGACAACAACCTGCTGGTGGATGGGGTCATCACCGGCTACAACAAGGGTGGTGTCGTGGTGGATGTGGAGGGCGTGCAAGGATTCATCCCCCTATCGCAGTTGGCCCCCATTGACCGCAACGCGGGGGACCAGGACCAGGTGCTGGCCCAGCGCGTCGGCCAGCGGGTGAAGGCGCAGCTCTTGGAAGTCAACCGGAGGCGGAACCGGGTCATCCTTTCCGAACGGCAGGCGCTGGCGCAGAAGCGGGAGATGGACAAGGCCCGGCTCCTGGAAGAGCTGCAAGAGGGCCAGACACGGCGCGGTCGTGTCAGCGGCATTTCGAGCTTCGGTGTGTTTGTAGATCTGGGCGGCGCTGATGGACTCATCCATATCTCGGAGCTGGCCTGGACCCAGGTGAACTCGCCTGAAGAAGTGGTGAAGCCGGGCGCCGATATAGACGTCTATGTGCTGAAAGTGGACAAGGAGAACAAGAAGATAGCGTTGAGCCTGCGGAGGCTTGTGCCCGAACCGTGGACCATGGTGCCCCAACGGTATGAGGTTGGCCAGGTCGTCTCGGCGGTGGTCACCAAACTGACGAATTTTGGGGCTTTCGCCCGGATTGAAGATTCCATAGAGGGACTCATCCATATATCAGAACTGAGCGACCGAATTATTCAGCACCCTAAAGAGGTGGTGAACGTCGGAGATCAGCTCCAGCTCAAAATCATTAAGATTGAGCCAGAGCGCAAGCGGCTAGGACTGAGCCTCAAACAGGCACAGGAAACCTGGGGGATCGAGCCCTAGCAAGGCTTGCCCATCATACGCCGAACACGCGGGAGGCAGGTATATGGCAGGTAGATTCGAGAAGTTCTCAGAGCGGGCACGGAAGGTCCTATCACTGGCCCAAGAAGAGGCTCAGCGCTTCAACCATAACTACATCGGCACTGAGCACATCTTGCTGGGACTGGTGCGGGAGACCGATGGGGTGGCAGCGCGCGTGCTGACCAACCTTGGGGTAGAGCTGAGCAAGGTCCGCTCTGCCGTCGAGTTCATCATCGGACGGGGCGAACGGAGGCCCGCGCCCGGTGAAATAGGCCTGACTCCCAGGGCAAAGAAGGTCATTGAGCTGGCGGTGGACGAAGCCCGCCGGCTCAACCACCACTACATCGGCACCGAGCACCTCCTTATCGGCCTCATGCGCGAAGGCGAAGGCGTCGCAGCCGGCGTCCTGGAAAGCCTGGGCGTCAGCCTGGAGAAGGTCCGCGCCGAGACCAACCGCATCCTCAGCCAGAACGTGGCCCAGGGCGGCCAACACCCCCAGGGGGCGCGCGGGACCAGCCGCACCCCTACCCTTGATCAGCTTGGCATTGACCTCACCAACATGGCCCGCAACGACAAGCTCGACCCAGTGGTGGGCCGCAGCAAAGAGATCCAGCGCGTCGTCCAAATCCTCAGCCGCCGCACCAAGAACAACCCCGTGCTCATCGGCGAGCCGGGCGTCGGCAA
>JACQUI010000065.1 GCA_016210395.1 Chloroflexota bacterium
GCAGAGTCGGAGGCGGAGTGCCGCGCCGCCGGCGAAAAGCTAGGATACCCGGTGGTGATGAAGCCGGTCATGAGCAGCTCAGGCAAGGGCCAGAGCGTTGTACACGACGCCGGAGACATCGCCAAGGCATGGCGCTACGCCAACGAAGGCATGCGGGGCGACCGTCCCCGTGTGATTATCGAGGAGTTCATCCGCTTCGACTACGAGATCACGTTGCTGACGGTGCGCCAGCAGCACGGCCCGACGCTCTACTGCGCGCCTATAGGCCACCGCCAGGAGCGGGGCGACTACCAGGAGTCGTGGCAGCCACAGGCAATGCCGCCAGACATGCTCACCGAAGCGCAAAGAATAGCTGGACTGATCACCGATAACCTTGGCGGCGCGGGAATCTTCGGCGTGGAGTTCTTCGTCGCGAAGGACCGCGTGATCTTCTCCGAGCTTTCCCCCCGTCCTCACGATACGGGCATGGTCACACTCATTTCTCAGAACTTGAGCGAGTTTGACCTGCACGCCCGCGCTGTGCTGGGCTTGCCCATTCCGCACATAGAGGTCTACGGGCCTTCGGCAAGCCACGTGGTGCTGGCGGACGGGTACGGCGATGGGGTTGCCTACCAGGGCGTGGAAGAGGCGATGGCCATTCCCTCCGCAGACGTCCGGATTTTCCGCAAGCCGAACACCAGGCCACATCGCCGCATGGCGGTATGCCTTGCGAGGGGGACGAGCATTGACGAGGCAAAGGCCCGCGCCACAAGGGCCAGCGAGCTGGTGAAGGTGACCTCCCAGTAACGGACCCTGCGACTGCCATCGCCTTGGGAAAACCCGTTTGCTGTCATGCTGAGCCATGACGGCAGTCAGGCGAATCCATCTAAAACGGTTGCTGGTGTAGCGTGACCTCCTGCCACATCGCGACGCATTCGCAAGCGCAAAGCCTTAGGTTCTTCGCGATGTTCATTCCTCGCTCGCTCAGATTGGCATGCGGAAGGCTGCTGGCTGCGCCGCTTCAGCACCCCCGCTAGAGGTTGAACGACTTGGCCGCGGTGGTGACGATGTGCCGGCCGATGGCCAGGGAGGACGTGGCGGCAGGGGAGGGGGCGTTAAGAACGTGAATGGCGTTTTGCATCTCCACGATGCTGAAGTCGTCCAGCAGGAAGCCTGTGCGGTCCACTGCCTGGGCGCGGACACCGGCCCCAGCGGGTACAAGGTCCTCCTCACGGATTTCGGGGAGCAGCTTCTGGAGCGCCCTGGTAAACGCCTTCTTGCTGAATGAGCGGTACATCTCACCCATTCCCGTCTTCCAGTACTTTCGGCTCATACGCCAGAAGCCGGGCCAGGCAAGAGAGCCTGCGAAGTCGCCTGGGTTGACCTTGAACTTGGTGTAGCCTTCCCGCGCCAGGGCCAGAACGGCGTTAGGGCCGGCCTCGACGCCGCCGTGGATGAGGCGGGTGTAGTGGACGCCCAGGAAAGGAAACAGGGGGTTGGGCACGGGGTAGATGAGGCCTTTGACCAGGTGGTGTTTGGAGGGAGCAATCTCGTAGTACTCGCCACGGAACGGGATGATCCGCACGTCCGGCTTCCGGCCCATCATGCGGACAATGGTGTCCGCGTGGAGGCCCGCGCAGTTGATGAGGTGGGCGGCCTCGAAGTCCCCCTGCGTGGTCTCGATGCCGAGCGCTCCGTTGGCGGCGCGGATACGCCGCACCCGCGCGCCGGTGACGAGGTCGCCCCCTTGCTCCTGCATCTGCGTAGCGTACGCCTGCGTGACCTGCTTGTAGTCAACGATGCCCGTTCTGGGGCAAAGAAGGGCTTTGACGCCGGAGGCGTGAGGCTCGACCTCTTTCAGCCGTTCCGGGCCAATCATGCTCAGCCCCTCGACGCCGTTGGCCGCGCCGCGCTCGTGCAGCGTCTGCAGGGCGGGCAACTCCGACTCGTCCGTAGCCACGACGACCTTGCCGATCAGGTTGTACGCGATGCCGTGCTGGTCGCAGAAGGCGCGAAGCTCCTTGCCGCCCTGGACGCACAGGGACGCCTTGTAGGAGCCCGGCCGGTAGTAGAGTCCCGAGTGGATCACACCGCTGTTGTGGCCGGTCTGGTGGGCCGCAAGGGTCTGCTCCTTTTCTAGCACCACGACCTTCTTGCTGGGGAAGGCTGCCGTCAGCTTCATGGCGGTTGCGGCACCCAGGATGCCCCCGCCGATAATCGCCACGTCGTATTTCTTGCTGGTGGCCATTGCGTCTCCAGGCCGGCCTTCGAAGCCCGGTTCGGTAACCTGTCGTAAGGATGCTTGATTGTAGTCCAGACACCTTGGGGGGAGCAAGGTTTTGCTTCGCACGCTGCGTGCTGCGGACAGAGTGGCGCAGATTGGCTCCAAAATGGGCTGTTTAGCCCTTGCTCTGCGGCTTCAAGTAGCTTAGGATTCCTTTACATTCAGACAGGAGAGGAGAGGACCTTGGAAGCATATTGTCTCAAGTGCAGGAAAAAGCAGACCATAACCAAGCCTCAGCAGGTAAAACTCAAGAACGGGCAGGCGGCCACCCAGGGTACCTGTCCTGTATGCGGGACTAAGGTGTACCGGTTGGGCAAGGCATAGTCATTCTCTTCCTACATCCCGACCAAAGGGATACACAAAAAGAGGGGCGAATGTTCGCCCCTCTTTTTGTGTAATGTGCTGAGAGACCTAACACCTGCCCCCTTTCCTCGCAGGGAAGGGTCAGGGGTTAGGTCTGCAATCGCTACGCGTACAGCCGTGTGAGACGCTTCAGTTGTAGCGCCTCACCCACGTGACGCTTGATGCCTTCGAACGTGTCCAGGTCCCATTCGGAGACGAAGGTAATGGCGGTGCCTGTCTTGCCCATCCGTGCGGTCCTGCCGATGCGATGTACGTACTCCTCCACGTTGCCGGGCATGTCGTAGTTGATGACGTGGGAGATGCCGGAGATGTCCAGCCCCCGGGCGGCAAGGTTGGTGGCCACGAGCAATCTCAGGCGGTTGGCCCGGAATAGCTTCATGACTGCATCTCGTTGCGCCTGGGTCATGTCTCCATGGATGCCCTGGGCGTCATAGCCCTTGCGTTTCAAGTCATGCACCAGGTCGTCAACTCCTGCCTTGGTGCGCCGGAAGATGAGCGCCTGGGTGATGCCCGCCGGGTCCTCGAGCAGCTCTCGCAGAGCCAGGCGCTTGTCCCTCTCTGCCACCTCATAGTATACCTGCTCCACTTGCTCCACGGGCTTGGCTTCGCCGCCGGCGCGTATCCACTGGGGGTCGCGCATGTACCGGCGGGCCAGACGTTTGATCGGCTCGGGCATGGTGGCCGAGAAGAGCAGCGTCTGGCGCGTGCGTGGAGTCTGGCGCAGGATACGCTCGATGTCCGGAGCAAAGCCGATGTCGAGCATCTGATCGGCCTCGTCCAGCACGACAATGCGGACGTTGGACAGGCCGATGTTGCCCCTTTGCATATGGTCCATGAGGCGGCCTGGAGTGGCCACGATGATCTGAGGGCCGCGCTGCAGGGCGTCCATCTGAGGGCCGAAGGCTTGCCCGCCGTAGATGGCGGCGGCCCTGACGCCCTTGTACTGGCCCAGGCGGCTGACCTCTGCGCATACCTGGACTGCCAGCTCTCTGGTTGGCGTGAGCACGAGGGCCTGAAGCGTCCTCGCAGTGTTGTCCACGGTTTCCACCAGAGGGATGCCGAAGGCGGCGGTCTTGCCCGTGCCGGTCTGCGCCTGCCCCACGACGTCGAGGGACTGGCGCAGCAGCGGGATGACGCTCTCCTGAATTGGCGTGGGATCGGAATATCCCATGATGGCCAGCGCCCTGGCGACCTCCGGCGTCACGGGCATGGCGCCGAAGAAGTATTCAGAGAGGGAAGTTTCCGGCTCTTGCTCATCTGAGGCTTGGACGGCTGTGTCTGCGCCGTTCGAAGGGCCCTGGCCGCGGCGGCGATTGCGGGGCCGGCGGCGTCTCCTGACGTGGACGGCGTCTGAAACAGGGACGTCATCCGGGGTCGGCAAGGCTTGCGCGCGGTCTGGCTGGGGAATAGAAGGGGCGGGCGCCTGGTGCGTGGGACGCTGGTCTATGGCCTCTGGGGCTGCGGCAGGACTGGCATCAGGCGGCGGCGAGGACTCAGGAGCAGACGGTTTGCGGAACAGGGAGGAAAGAGTGCGGAACAGGGCAGTGAGAATTGGAGAGCCTCCTCTATGGGCGTAGGTGGTGAAGGCGACGTTCTGTGGCGCGCGGTGTCACATACAACGAAAGAGGCGCAGCAACACGCCTGCGCCCCCAGAGGACCTTATAGTGCTTTATCGCTGGACCGAACGTCATTTGACTTAAGTATACGGCATTGGGGGATAGCTGTCAAAAAGCTGCTATTTCCTGAACTCCACTTCCATGCCCGTGGTCAGCGCCATCTCTGCGGACAGGCCGGCGTTCATCTCGATGGCGTAGAGAGCTGCCGCGCGCGACTGGTACAGGCGCAGCTCGTCTTCCTTGGCTGCAGGCTGCGCACGCATGGTCTGGATGTCTACGATTTCGCGGTCTTTGCTCAGGAAAAGGACGTCCAGGTCTATGAGCACGTCCTTCATCCAGAACGTCCACCGGTCTTCCTGCGGCAGGATGAACAACATGCCTGTGTCCCTAGCGAGGATGGGCAGGTTGGAGAGGCCTTTCCGCAGGGTGGCAGGATCTGCTGCTACTTCCAGGCGCAGCGCCCTGCCGTTGAGTACGGCGTACTGGGCCTGGGCCAAAGGATCGGCGCTGGACGGGGTGGCGGCGCTCCTGGACGCAGTCCCTGTCGCTGCGGATGTTCCGCTGGTCCGCGCCGAGGCGGCAGCGGCGGCCTCTGCCGCAGCCTGGGCTGCGGCCTGTGCGCTTGCCCTGGACGTGGCGTCCTGGGGTAGCTCGATAGAGTCTATCATGCCGAAATCGGTGTACTGGTAGTCCACCATCTCGTCCACGGTCTCGTCGCCGTTGAAGGTGGGCGCGCGCTTCTTCATTGCGAAGCGCCCGATATAGCCATCGGTCTCACGCACCCAGATGGTGATGTCTACAACTGCCACTGCCAGGAATTTCTGGCGCTGCTGCTCGTCCTTGATGCTGATGTCTTTGCCGCCTTCACCTTTGTTCTGCCAGATGACCTCGGCCTCCCGCATATTAGGGACGCGGCACGAGAAGATGCGGTTGGAAACGCCATTGATGACCTGCCTGCCTTCAGCCTCACGGAAGTCGTGGCACCATGCGAAGCGCACCCAGGGCTGGAAGAGGGCGGTGTTGAAAACGCTGGGGTCATAGGTGTCCTGCACCCAGTCCTTCAGAAAATCCGCGGCGTCCACGTCGTTGCAGCGTTGGGAGCGTGTGGCGCTGATGACCACGATGTCTTTGTTGCGGCACTGGACCGCCGCTCCGGAGGTGAGGTACTTGGTTGCCACCTGGTCTGGGGCGACGAACCGGAACTCCTCGCGGATATCTATGGGCGATCTGCCGGTAGAGAAGACCTGCCCATCCACTCCGTTGGCGCGGTAGTTGGGCGCGTTCTGCATGCGGAAGACGGTCTGCTTGGCGTACCGCTGGCGTGTGTACGTCGGATTGAACATCCAAGCGGTGCCGAAAGCGACCAGAAGAGCTGCGATGGCCGTTAACAAAGCCAGGCCGCGTAGGTTGCGCCGGGAGAACCACCCCGTGTCCAGCCTGCCGTACCTTGCGGGGGCGGCAGGCATCACCACCGCGGCCCGCGGCGCCGGGGCTGCAACGACGGGCTGATGGACCTCCGGTATGGAAACCTCCGAAACGCCTGCGACGAATGCCCGCTCCAGCCTGGGCGCCATGTCCTGGAGGGCGTCCACCCGGGAGCGCAGGTCGTTGAGGTAGACCCGCAGATTGCTTGTTTGGGACGACACAGGCATGGGCTGGCCCGCCCTGGCCATGCCGCCTGCGATGCCGGCCGCTAGCGCAGTCTCCAGACGGGGCACGACGATCTGCAGGCTGTTGAGGCGGCGGCGCAGGTCTCGCAGGTAGTCCGGCAGCGTGGCGGATGCTTCAGCCGTGCCGCCTCTCCCGGCGCCGGCGCGCGACTCCATCGCCTGCTCCAGGCCGGGAACCGTATCTTTCAGGGCAGCGAAGCTGGCCTTCAGCTCTGCGAGCGTGGACTGGACTGCCTGGCTGCTGTCATCGTGGCCCGGATGTCCTGGGGCGGCGTGGCTGGCTGGATCGAAAGAGACCGGCTGGCGCGCGTGGCCGGCCAGCGCCTGCTCGATGCGCGGCACCGTGTCCTCTAGGGCGCGGATATTGGACATGAGGTCATTGATGGTGGACCTCAGTGCCTCAATTCGCGCGTACCTGTCAGGAGACGGTTCCATACTGTTGCGCTGTCCTATGGTGATAGTAGCTTCCTCCCCTCTTGCGGGGGAGGACTGAGGTAGGGGTCGCCCCCTGGTCACCCCTATCCTAGCCCTTCCCTTGACGGGGAAGGGACTCACTGGCGCTGCCAAAGCGGGAGAAGCACCTTGCTACGGGGACCCCGCCCAGCCCTGGAAGGCCTTGAGGGCCCGTTCCAGGTCTTCCTTCACAAGAGGCGTGGCCTGCTCGGGATGCTGCTCCACCCACAGGAGCAAGGATTCGATGATCGTCAGTCCCAGGGCGCGGACATCCTGGGCGGGCAGGTCTTTGCCTTCCAACAAAGCCAGGAGCTTGCCCAGCCATTCTTTGGAGCGCAGGTCCGCGTCCACCCGGGCGGCCCGGCCGGCGATGTCCATGGCGTCCTGCAGGAGCGTATCAAGCTGGCTGCGCATGAGGACGGCGCCTTCCCGCACGGAGGCTGCAGCATCCTCACCCGCGCGCTGTACCTCCAGGGAAGCCATTTCCCTGGCTTCCGGGATGCGGCGCTCTAGGTCCTCTTTTTCGCGCCGGAGAGAGGCGATCGCTGCCCTGAGATGCCGTTCCTGGGCTTCCAGCGCCGCCATTTCCTCCCGACCTGTCGGAGCCCCCGAGCCGTTCTCCAGGGCGGTGAGAAGGCGCTGTTGGATGTCCTGCACAGACAGGCCCTGGTCTCGCGAGACCCTTGCCATGCGCCGGGCTAGAGCGGTGACTTCAGATGGGGTCAGTCCCATGTCCGCGAACTCTTGAAAGGCGCTTCTCCATCCTGTCCCTTGCTCCCTGCGGTACAGAGCCTCTTCCAGCTCCTGGACACGCCGGGCTATGCCCTCATCCTCAGCAACAGGGCGCGCAGGCCGGACGTCCATGAGCCGCCGGCGTTCATCAAGGAGGCGAAGGCGGCGCTCCAGTGCTTCCACATGGCCCGTGAGCTCGCTCACGCGGTGCGTGAGGCCTTCCTCCCGCTGTTGCCACAGCTCCAGGCCGCCGCCTTCGCGGGCGAAGCTGCCTGATGATGGGGTAGCGGGCCTGGGTTCTCCCTGCCCGCTTTCAGTTGTTGTGCGAAGCCGCTGTTCCAAGGCGTCTACCTCCTGCGTCATCTCCTGGACCTGCGTGGGGTGCGTGTGTTGGCCAACCCGTGGGGCGGCTGGAGTTCCTGCGCCGCGCGAGGCCGATGGGGTCTGCTGTGCGGTTGCCCTGCTCTCGTCTGAAGTCATTGTGCTTGCCTTTCCCCGTGACCGCCGGTAGGCTACGCCCGCGCCGCCGTCTCCGAGGCCCCCGCCTCCAGAGACGCGACCTGGCTTTCGAGGCGAAGCCTGCGCTCTTCCAACTCCCTGGCGCGCCGCTCAAGGTCAGCAACGCGCTGGGCCAGGTCGGACTCGCGCGGCTCCGGCGCCGTGCCTTCCAGCGTTTGGCGCTTTGCTTGTAGCCGGCTGACCTGCTCCTCCAGCGAACTACGCTTTTCCTCTAGGGCGCGGGTCAGGTGCTCCAGGTCTTGGGCCTTCCGGGCCAGGCCGGCGTTGCGTGTTTCAAGAGTGGCAGCGTCTACGGCAAGGGCGTCGCGCCGCGCGCCGAGGCCGTCCATCTCGGCGCGCAGGGCCTGCTCCCGCCGGCCGATGTCCTGCACCTGCTGGCGCAATGTTTCGAGCACGACGAGCTGGGAGGCCTTTTCCCTCTCATGGGTCTCGACCTCGGCCGAAAGGTGTTGTGCCTGGCCAGACAGGGTGGCTTGCTGGACCTTCAGCCCGGCGATAGCGATGGCCAGGGCATCCCGTTCCCTGGTCAGGCGCTCCACTTCCGAGCGGAGGCGCTCAAGCTCGGCAACGGCCGGCTGGAGCTCCGTGCGCCGGCGTTCAGCGGCGGCAAGCGTCGCTTCGCTTGTTTGCTGCTGGCCTTCCAGGGCCGCGATCCGTTCCTGCAATGCCTGGCGGCGGGCGTTCATCTCACGGTTCTTGGCCTCTTGCTGGGAGGCCTCGTTTCGCAGGGCCTCGCGCCGCCGCTCAATGTCCGCAAGCTCCTGCAGCAGGTGGCCCGCCTGGATGGCCGAGGCCATGCCCCGCCCAATGTGGTCTTGCTGCACGCATAGCTGGCGCTCCATGTCGTCGCGGAGGGAGACCATCTCTGCGATCTGGGCGTGCAAGGCGTGCGCGCGCTGGCTCAACTCCATAACGTCTGCCTGAAGTGCATACTGCTCCTGCCGCGCGTGCTCGATTCCTCTAAGGAATCTGGTCCAACTGAGCTCTTGATGCGCGAGTTCTTGCCGGAGCGAGTCGCGTCGGCGCTCCAGGTCCTGGATACTCTGCGCCTCTGGCGTACCGGGGATGGCAGGCGCCTGGGCCATGGTCTCCACCTGCCGCTCCAGGACGCCGCCCTGCGCAGCGGTTTCCCCGAGGTTTGCCGGCATGGGCCGGGCCCGCATGGCGGAGCGCCACGCAGCGACTGCATCCGTGCGGCCGAGCCGGGGACGGGCAACCGGGGTGCGTATGTTACTGGTGTTGTGGCCCAGAGGTAGAGGGGTGAGCGTTTCCTCCCCAGTGTCCGCCGATGGCGCCTCTTCAGGAGCCTGGGGGCCGCTTCGTTGGTAAGCGTCCAGACGGCGCGCGTTTGCGGCCATGGTGTGGCCGACGGTCGGCCTGTCGCCGTTCTTCGATCTGGCCACGGGGAAGGCGGAGGTATCCTTCATGGGCATGCTCCTTCCACTTCTGACGGCTTCAACAGTCCGTCTTGCGTAGATGCACGGATGCCTGACTCCGCTTGCCCATTATACCGTATACCTTCCAGTGCCCTTGTTCTATCCGTATGCTGACTTATGCCATTTTACGGGTATAGGAAAGGTATGTGACGCTGCTCAGACATGTAAGAATGACACCTGCGAATCCTCCAGAGAGTTGAGTTGTATACCATGCCGAAAAGCTGCGGCAATTTGACCCTCTCTCCACGCCTTTGCTACAATGCTTCTGCTTACACGTACAACGAGTCAACAAGTCACGAGAAGGTGCGCCATGGCGAAGGTCACCAAAGAGCAAGTCCTTGCGAAGCTGAAGGACGTCTACGATCCAGAGATCCCCGTGAACGTCGTGGACCTGGGCCTCATCTATGACGTGGACGTGTCGGACAAGAACGAGGTGCACGTCCTCATGACGCTGACGGCCCCCGGCTGCGGCATGGGCCCCTACATCGCACAGCAGGCGGAGTGGGCCATCTCCGAGATGGAGGGCCTGGAGGATGTGACTGTCGAGCTTACGTTCGATCCTCCCTGGAGCCCCGATATGCTGACAGAGGATGGGAAGAAGCTTCTGGGCATCTGACATGTTGCTACCGTAGGTATAGCATTGGATGTCCTGTCCGTTCGTGGTGAGCTTGTCGGACCACGAGCGAATCCTTTTGTCAGGCTCAAGGCCATCGGATTTCTGCGTGTGCGACCACCGGCGCAGGCGTTGACTGATGGCCTGCTGGTCTTACTGGATGCCAACTACCAGACCGCAGCCCTGGCTCCGATGCGCGGTGCAGAGGCTGAGAGGAGACGCATGACTGAAGAGCGCAAGCCCAGGACCATGTCGCCGCAGGAGCAGGCGCGGCTGGAGGCCATCAAGAAGAGCTGGCAGCAGCGCAAGCAGATAGGCGACCGCACCAGCCGCATCCGGCACAAGATCGGCGTCTACAGCGGCAAAGGCGGCGTGGGCAAGACGACCGTCGCCGTCAACATCGCCGTGGCCCTGGCGCAGCAGGGGCTGGCCGTGGGCCTGCTGGACGTGGATATAGACTGCCCCAACGCTCACCGGGTCATCGGCGCGCACGAACCGCCTGCCTACACCGACGGCATCTTCACGCCGGCCCAGGCGTGGGGCGTCAAGGTCATGTCTATGGGCTTCCTCCAGGAAAACGAGGAGGAAGCCATCATCATGCGCGGCCCCATGATCCACAACGTCATCAACCAGTTCCTCCAATCTACCGAGTGGGGCGACCTGGACTACCTGGTCGCAGACCTTCCGCCAGGGACCTCCGACGCTCCGCTTACCGTGATGCAGACCCTGCAGATGGACGGCTTCGTCGTCGTCACCACGCCCCAGAGCCTGGCCAAGCTGGACGCCAAGCGCTCCATCAACATGATCCGCAAGATGAACGTGCCGGTCTTGGGCGTGGTGGAGAATATGTCCGGCGACGTCTTCGGCAAGGGCGCGGGCGAGGAGCTGGCCCGGGAGATGGGGACCGAGTTCCTGGGGCGCCTGGAGCTTCGCCCCGACTACCGCAAGGAAGACCGTCCGACGGTGCTTGCCAGCAAGAAAGTGATGGAGGAGTACCGCGTCGTCGTCGCCGGCATGGAGCGCCAGCTTGCGGCGCTTGCCCCGGCGGCGACTCCGTAGGTGGGGAGGAGCCAGTGTCCGCCTCTCCCTTGACGGGAGAGGCCGCTCCCGTCGCGACGGGAGGAGCGACGCGGAGCGGGTGAGGGTGAAGCTGCAGGGGCGCAAGGCTTGCGCCCCTACGACTGCGCGAAACTGCGACACGCTATCTCCTCACCCGTTCGTGGTGAGTGTGTCGGACCTTAAACCGTGGGTAGGTGTGGGTAAGGTTTGGAAGGCCGCCTGTGGGCCCGCTTTTTGCGGCTCAAGCGGTAGGCCCAGGAGTGTATGCAGCGGTCACGGAGTTGTTGTAGCTGTGCGCGCTCCTTAC
>JACQUI010000074.1 GCA_016210395.1 Chloroflexota bacterium
CGATACATGAGTATACACCTGGGTGGAGGCCAGGCTGGCGTGCCCCAGCAGCTCCTGCACCACCCGCAGGTCGGCGCCCCCGTCCAGCAGGTGGGTGGCGAAGGTATGGCGCAGCAAGTGGGGATAGACCCGCCGCCCGATGCCGGCGCGCTCTCCCGAGCGGTGCACCAGGAGCTGGACGGCGCGCTGGGTCAGGCGCCCGCCGTCGCGGTTGTTCAGGAATAGGGCCTCGGTGGAGCGACGCCCTTTGGCCGCCAGCGCCGAGCGGCCTGCTTGCACGTACTGGGCCAACGCTGCGCGCGCCGGCCCCCCCATCAGGACGATGCGCTCCTTGGCGCCCTTGCCCCAGACCCGCGCCTCACCCGTCGGTAGGTTCACGTCCGCCAGGTCCAGGCCCACCACCTCGCTGGCGCGCAGGCCGCTGGCGTAGAGCAGCTCCAGCAGCGCCCGGTCGCGCAGGCCCGCCGGCGTCTCGTTTGGCCCGGTCTCCAGGAGGCGCTTCGCCTCTTCCTGCGTGAGGAAAGAGGGGATCCGCCGTCCCAGCCTGGGGGCGGCCTGGGACTCCAGGGGGTTGGTCTCCAGCGCGCCCTGCTGGGCCAGGAAGCGGTAGAAGGAGCGCAGGGCGCTGAGCATGCGCGCCAGGCTGCGCCGGCTGCGGATGGGAGGCTGCCGCTGCGACTGCAGCCACTCCAGGTAGCCCAGCACCAGCTCGCGCTTGGCCGCGCCCAGGTCGCCGCCCAGGGAGGGACTCGCGTAGCCCAGGAACTCCAGGACATCGCGCCGGTAGTTGCGCAGGGTGAAGGGAGAGCGGCCCCGCTGGTGGCGCAGGTAGCTCAGAAAGGCATGCAGCGGCGGATTGGAGGTGGCGGCGATGAGCTGCTCGGCCAGCTCCTCCTCGCTCGGGCGGTCGATGTGGTTGCGCGCCATGACACCAGCAAGCTAGGCGGGCGGTAATTCGCGAACTTGCGCCGGGCCAGGGACAGGCTAAAACCAATTCTCGAACCAGGTTCAACAAAAGTCAAGTAGCGAGTTGCGAAACAGGAGGAAAAGATGGAATGGCGCAATGGCAGGGTGACCATCACAGATGAAATCCCTAGTGATTGGCTGGCAAACTGCGAGTTTATAGCGTCGGACCTTGCGTCTGAACACCCCCCTGCACAAACAGCCGAACCTCGCCACAGTTCTGGCACGCATAGATTGCGACTGTCATGCCCTGACTGTTGCCTCGGAGTTGAAATTGAGTTGCTACCACACCGACGTTGCCATACAGGATGACCCCGGACTTCCCAGCGTGGCCATCTGCCGTCATGGCTACGAACTTGTTACCACCGCAATTTGCGCAGGGGCTTTGGGGAGCAGCCATAGTTCGCCTCCTTGGTGCTATTCGGCGATGATAGCATATGCGGAACGAGAGCATGGCAGCGCAATGGAGAATCCTCGGTGGTGAGGTAAGCAATGGCGGTGGCTAGATTCACCGGGCTTTTTCTCATGGTCCTGCTCGCTGGGTGTTCCACGTCAGGCGCTGCGCTCCCGACGCCCACGCCCATGTTCGCGCCGGGCGAAGCCGCGGCCCTCGTGCGCCGCGTTATTCCGGAGTCGACGAATAGCTACTGTGACATACTCAAACACTCGCCGTCCGTCTCCTGGCAGGAAGAGTACGTTCCTCCAGGTGCATGGCGGGTGAGGGTTGATGTGAATTCCAAGGGGTTGGAAGGGGCGTTGGTCTTCCTGGTCTATGAGCGGACGCAGACGGTTACCCAGGTGGAGAATAACCTTCAGCACTCATGGAAGGCTGAAGGCTGGTGTATGATGCCGAACAGGTAGGCTACATCGCCTAGCGGCTTAGGGCTAGTACTTGAAGCGCCAGAACCGACAAGAGACAGTGCACCGCCACCTTAGCAAGGCCGCGCTGGGTGACGCGGTTCAGCCGTAGAAGCGCCCTCTACCCGATGCCCAGGGCGATGTCGCGCCGGTAGTGGACGCCCTCGAAGTGCACCCACTCCACGTTC
>JACQUI010000066.1 GCA_016210395.1 Chloroflexota bacterium
CCCCACGGCGACACGGCAGTCTACGACGCCATGGTGCGCATGGCCCAGGACTTCTCCATGCGGTATCCCCTCGTGGACGGCCAGGGCAACTACGGCAGCATTGACAACGACCCGCCCGCAGCCATGCGCTACACCGAGGCCCGCCTCTCTCCCATCGCGATGGAGATGCTGGCCGACATTGACCGGGACACGGTGGACTTCGCCCCCAATTTTGACGGCTCCCTCATGGAGCCCACCGTCCTGCCCGCGAAGCTGCCCAACCTCATTCTCAACGGCGCGTCCGGCATCGCCGTCGGCATGACCACCAACATCCCACCTCACAACCTGCGCGAAGTCTGCGACGCCGTCATCCACTTGATCAATAGTCCCGACGCTTCCGTGGACGACCTACTCCAGTTCGTCAAAGGCCCTGACTTCCCAACGGGCGCCATTGCCTATTCTTCCGGCCTGCGCGAGGCATACGTCACCGGTCGGGGACGAGTGGTCATCCGGGCGAAAGTGGAGCTGGAGGAAGCGCGTGGAAACCGCTTTCGCCTGGTCGTATCTGAGGTGCCCTATCAGGTGAACAAAGCCACCCTGGTTGAGAAGATCGCAAACCTGGCGAAAGAGAAGAAGATTGACGGCATTACCGAGGTGCGGGACGAATCGTCCCGCCACGGCCTGCGCGTGGTCATTGAGCTCCGCCGCGACGCCCAGGTGCGTGTCATCCAAAATAACCTCTTCAAGCACACCGCCCTGGAGACCTCCTTCTACATCAACATGCTGGCCCTGGTGGACGGCCAGCCCCGCACCCTCTCCCTCCAGGGGATGCTGTCCGAGTACATCAAGTTCCGCCTGGAGGTCATCCGCCGCCGCACCCAGTACGACATCCGCAAGGCCCTGGCCCGCGTCCACATCCTGGAGGGCCTGCGCATCGCCATCAGCAACCTGGACGCCATCATCAAGCTCATCCGCGAATCGGCGGATACCGAGGCCGCGCGCCAGGGCCTGATGCAGACCTACGCCCTGGACGAAGCCCAGGCCCAAGCCATCCTGGACCTGCAGCTCCGCCGCCTGGCCGCGCTCGAACGCCAGAAGATCGAGGACGAGTTCCAGTCGCTGGTGGCCCAGATCGCCGAGTGGCAGGCCCTGCTGGCCGATCCCGCCAAGATGCGCGCCGTCGTCGCCGAGGAGACCCTTGCCCTCAAAGAGAAGTTCGGCGACGACCGCCGCACGGAGATCATCCCCGAGGACCCGGAGGAGGCATCCCTGGAGGAGCACATCCCGCACCAGGAGATGGTCATTACCCTCAGCCAGCGCGGCTACATAAAGTCCATCCCAGGGGCAACCTACCGCCGCCAGCACCGGGGCGGCAAGGGCGTGCGCGGCCAGACCACCCGCGAGGACGACAGCCTCATGGAGCTCCTGGTGGCCGATACGCACGACACGATCCTGTTCTTCACCAACCGGGGCCGCGTCTACGCGCAGAAGGTGTGGAGGCTGCCCGCCGAGTCCTCCCGCACCACCAAAGGCACACACCTGGTCCAGTACCTGAACCTCAAAGAGGATGAGCGCGTCCAGACCATCCTCGACGTGTCTGCGTCGAACGAGGTCCGCGACCTGGTCCTGGGCACCCGCATGGGCGAGGTGAAGCGCATGGCCCTCAAGGAGATCGCCAACCTGCGCTCCAACGGCCTCAACGCCATGGACATCGAGCCAGGCGACGAGCTCGTGGCGACGCGCATCGCCCTGGATACGGACGAGGTCATCATGGTCAGCCGCGACGGCTTCTCCATCCGCTTCCCCGTCTCCGACCTGCCTTCCCGCTCCCGGGCCGCCGGCGGCGTCAAAGGCATGAACGTGAAGGTGCGGGAGAACGACCAGGTCGTCGCCATGGACATCATCGTCCCCGGCCTGCAGCTCCTGGTCATCAGCGAGCGAGGCGTCGGCAAGCCCACCGCCATCGCCGGTTACAAGCGCCAGAACCGGGGCGGCGTCGGGCTGCGCACCATGCGCATCACGCCCAAGTCCGGCCCTATGGCAACGGCCAGGATCGTGGCCGAGGGCGAGGACATCCTCATCGTCTCCGAGAAGGGACAGGTCACCCGCACCAGCCTGACGGAAATCCGGGAGAAGGGCCGCCTGACCCAGGGCATCAACATCGTCACGCTGGAAGAGGACGACAAGGTCGTCGCCATCGCGTCCATGAACCCCAAGACCAACGGCCATGCAAACGGCAACGGCAACGGCGCCGAGGCAGGGGAAGACGCCGAAGGCGAGGCGGAAGACAGCGGCGCGGCGCAGTAGGCGGGGACCCGTAGGGGCGACGCATGCGTCGCCCCTACCCTCCGGTGCTATACTGCAAACAGAGGCTGCAGAATCTGGAGGAGAGAACTTATGGCTGCCAAGACAAGGCCTCGACGAGCGGATGCGCTATCCAGCAAACGAGAAACGATGCTCCGAACGTTACATGCCTACGGTGAAATGGCGCGCGAGTTTGAGCGGCGCAAGGCAGAACTCACGACCAGGTATCCCAACAAGTGGATTGGCTATTATCAAGGTAGGATTATCGTTGACAACAGCCTTCCCAAGTTGATACGCGCAATGAAGGCGGCGGGCATCCCAACTGAGCACTCCATTGTAGAGTTTCTTTCCACTGAAGAAGAGGTGTGGATACTTCAAGCACATACCGTGGCTTCTTTGATGTGCGTGTGACACGTTCCCTCCCAGCACGTCCCCCCACTTCCCGCAAGGCCACCAATGAGAAGATGGTGTGCGCTGGCTCTTGCCGCAGTTGTGGCCGCAATGCTCGCGGTCGTCCTGTTCATCTGGACGGGAATGGACATGGTGCGCCCCTCGGCCACCATCTCAATTGACGGGCGCGAGCAGAAAGCAGAGACGGGAACCTTTTGTTGGACGGGGCTGGTAAAGGGCATGTGCTCCGACGCGTTTGGCCACGTCACGCCCCGATCGCCACTCACAGTCAAACTCAGAGGTGGGCCGCTCAAAGCGACGCTCACGTTCTCCAAGACACCCACCAGCGTGTTGTTGAGAGCCTTTCCTGTTGCTTCCGAAGACGAGCTTCAGGTGGGAGGGGGCGGTGTGCGCGTGTGGCGAGATCCGCCCGGTGACTCCCAATCTCATGATCTCTTGCCTATTCGCCAGCAGGAGGTCGAATTGGCATTGCAACCGGGCCTATACGTAGTTAACGTTTTCACTCGATGGGGCCGCGGGGACATATCGTACGGATTCCTCTTGGAGGTTGCAGAGGCCTAGCAAAACGGTCGCCACAGTATTCGTGAACAGGAGAGGTGTGGGTGAGTTGCTTACCCGTGGCGAAACGGTCATCACCATCGTTCGCCTGCTGGGGGCGCTGCCTGTGCTGCGCTGGCCCCTGGCGGGCGCAATCATCGCCATCCTGGTGGACCTCTCCGACCTGTTCCTGATGGACTGGCTGGGCGGCGTCCGCAACTACCAGGCGCTGGACAAGTGGCTCGACCTCTCCTACATGGCAACGTTCCTCATCGCCGCCTGGCGCTGGCCCGGCGTCCCGCGCAACGTGGCGGCAGGGCTGTTCGCGTTCCGCATCGCCGGCGACCTCCTCTTCGAGGCCACCGGCTGGCGGGGCATCCTGCTCTTCTTTCCCAACGTGTTCGAGTTTTGGTTCGTGTTTGTCGCGGCCACGAAGCGTTTCCGCCCCAGCTACCGGCTTGACTATTCCCACGCCGCGATGTGGCTGCTGCCGCTCCTGGCGCTGAAGGAGTTCCAGGAGTACGCTCTGCACTGGGGCAAGTGGCTGGACAGCTACTTCGCCGTGGACGTTGTGGCAAGTTGGTGGCACTGGCTAATGGGATGGCTGGTGGGAGCGCGGTAGGTTATTCTTCTTTGCCTATCCTGGAGCTTCAAGAGAGGCCAAGAACTCCCTGGCAGTGACAATGCGGACGCCCTGGAACGTCCCCAAGGGCAGCAAGTGCTGCCTGTCCCCTGTCACCAAAAAGTCGGCCCCGGATTCCACGGCGCATTCCAGCACTCGGTTATCGACATGTTCATGAGCAATGGCGGAAACCCGCACCTCCGGCTCCAACAATGTTGCCCAGGACAAGAGTAGTTCAATAGCTGCTGTTGCCCTTTCTGCGCTCCAACCAAACTTCCGCTGGAGTACCCCTACGGTTTCCTCCACGATAAACGGAGAAAGATAGAACGTATAGCGCCGCATCCGCGCCATATCTAAGACCTGGCGTTCGTTGCCGGGGAAGTTGAGGGCAGAGACAATGACGTTGGTATCCAGGACGACCTTCACCTGGCAGTCTCGGAGCGGTACTCATCTACCAGACGCTGCACGTCTTCAGGAGTCAGACCTCGTTGGGCAGCCTGACGTTCGCCGTAGCGCAGTAGCTGCTTCCACTCCCGGTCCTCCATGTAGCGGCGTAGGGCTTCCCGTAGCAATTCGCTCTTTGTGCGCCCTTCCAGGCGCATCACCTCCTCTACTTGAGCAGCCATTTCAGGGGGAAGGGAAAAAGTGATGGTCCGTGTCGTGCGCGGCATGTTGCGCCCTTACTTTCTCTTACAATGTCTTACTCATGATAGCATAAGGGCACCTCTCTGTCGCCGTGGACGTTGTGGCAAGCTGGTGGCACTGGCTAATGGGATGGCTGTAAGAGGCTGGATACCTGCACAGATTGGGGCCGCTATCCCGTTACTGCATACTCCAGGCCACGAGGGTTCTCCACTCGCTTAGACGCATCAAGGATTTCGAGACCGACGACATTGCCTTCCCTGTCGTAATCAATGATAACCCCAGGCTTCTCTTCATCGCTCTCTTCTATAGTCGCCTTGCGGAATAAGATACGGAGGACGTCTGTTTCTGTGTCATAGGTCACTTTCATTGGGTGGCCCTCCAGTATTTCGATATCTTCTTGGTCCGGTAGACGGTAACGACCGTGATGGGGTTAGTCGCGTCGTCCACTATGACCCGAAGCAGAAACGTGCAAGCCTTCCATCTGGACGAGCGACTGGTAGGCTTTCTTGGCCCCGATGGTCGGGACAATCTGCTGGGTGACTCGACGACCTCTCGAACAAGCCCGACGGGAATGTTTCGTAGCTGCAATTCCTCTTCGGCATGCCGCGTGAGTCGGAAAGGCATTGGATGCTCCGCGGGTGGCAAGGCGAACGTTCCCCCGCCATTGTACCAGCTTCTGTCGCGCCCCTTCTTGACGCGTCCCATTCGCCAGCTTACTATCCTTGTGCCTTCGCATCCAACGCCCGCAACGAAAGGAACAGCTATGGCTCGCGTGCCCGAGATACGCAAGATCGAAGACGTCGCCCCCGTATACAGGGACCACTTTAGCGAGATCGCCGCCAGCCGCGGCGGCCAGCCCAGCGGCCCCTTCCGCGTCCTGCTCTACAGCCCGGAGGCCGCCCTGCGCGCGGCCCGCCTCGGCGCCTACTTCCGCTTCGAGCACTCCCTGCCGGAGAAGGTGGCCTCCATCGCCGCAATCACCGTTGGCAGGGAGACCGACTGCGTCTACGAGTACACCGTGCAGGAGAACGGCGCGCGCCGGGCGGGCGTCCGCGAGGAGGCCATTGAAGCCATCAAGCACCGCCGCGCGCCGGCGGGACTGGTCGGCGACGAGCTGCTCGTGTGGACGTTCACCACCGAGCTGCTGCGCAAGCACCGCGTGTCGCCCGCCACCTGGCAGGCAGCCCTGGACCGCTTCGGCATGAAGCCGCTGACGGACCTCGTCGGCGCAATCGGCTACTTCGCCTACATCGCCGTCGCCATGAACGCCTTCGAGACCGACACCCGCCCAGAGCTGGAGCCGACGCTGCCTCTGTAACGGGTCGTTCAACCTAACCCCTGGCCCCTTCCCTCACGGGAAGGGGAAAAATGTAGGGGCGGCCCGACGTGTCGGGACG
>JACQUI010000068.1 GCA_016210395.1 Chloroflexota bacterium
GGATGGGACCGTGCACCGCGACTTCCTGTATTTCAGCCATGAAAGCAATCGCGGCCTGCGCGTCGGCAACTGGATGCTCGTCTCCGCCACCGAAGACGGCGATGCCTGGGAGCTCTATGACCTGAGCACCGACCGGGCCGAGATGCACAACCTGGCCGCCAGGCATCCCGAGCACGTTAGGGCCATGGCAGAGCAATGGCAATGCTTGCACGAGGAGTTTTTGGGGCGGTGAGGGGCAGCAGCGCCCTTACTAAGAGGGGAAAAGTGGGGTCCTCCGCGAGTTCATAACTGCTCCGGGTCTAACTTCTCTGTCAGTCCGGCCCGGTGCTCGGCAAGTGCCTCCTGCGCTAGAGATGCGAGTTTGTCCGACGTGCGGGCGATGGCGCTATCGAAGTCGGCGATCGCCTTGTCGTACTCGCCCAGGTCGCTGTAAGCGATGCCACGGTTGTTGTAGGCTTCCGCATACGTGGCGTCCTGCCGGACCGCCTCGCCATAGTCGCTGATGGCCTCGGCGTAGTTGCCGAGCATCGCCTGCGCCGCGCCGCGATTGTTGTAGGCGCTGGGGAAATCCGGCTGCACACGGACCGCTTCGGAGTATTCGGCAACAGCTCCGCTCCAGTTGCCCTGCCGCGCCAGGCGCACGGCGGCGTTGTAGTGCGTCTCAGCCTTGCTCAGCCCGCAGGCCACGACGGCAGCTATCAGGGCCAAGGCAGCCGGCAATAACGGGAGCATCCTTGCGCCTTTTGCGAAGGAAGGGCCGGTTCTTGAAAAAGTCAGCGAGAACAGCTTGAACACAGAGCGGCCTTACCCCGCGTGGCGGAAGCCGGCCGCCTCCATGGTGAGGGGCTTGCCTTCCCCACTGACGCCCACCTCAACGATGTCCGCCAAGATGAGGACCGAGTCGCCTGCATCTGCCTCTCGAACAACCCTACACTCTACGTAGGCCAGGCTATCCGCCAGCAGGGGAGCGCCGGTGACGCCGGTGTTGCACCGGACGCCTTGAAACTTGTCCGGCCTGTTGGCGAACCTGCGTCCAAGCTGGCCTGCCAGGTCCCTTTGGTCCGCACGGTACACGTTGATGGCAAAGGCCTTCTCCTGGCGGAGCAACTCAATACTGCGGCTGTTCTTTTCCACGGAGACCGCCAGCAGAGCGGGATCAAAAGAGACCTGGCTAACCCAGTTCACCGTAGCGCCGTGCCCTTTGTCCCCATCAGCAATTGTAAGCGCGTAGAGGCCGTAGGTAAACATCCGCAACACGGTGCGTTTCGTCTCAGCGTCCATGGAGAGCGTCCTAGGAGAGAGGATAGGGCCAACCGTATCTGGATAATACGCTACCAAGAGAGTCACGTCCACTGCACAGGCTCCGGCCAGAGCACCGGTGAGACTCGTCGCGGCGAAGCCGAGGAGGACAGAAACTACCAACCGCGCGTCCTACGACGTCTGGACAAGGCTGCCGGAAGTGGTCACACAGTGCGGCGGATAGCCCACGGGGTCTCGCTGAATCGGTAAGGAGCGCTCGCGAAGAGCTTCTTGGAAAGAACCTAGCCTATCTTGTTCGCAGGGAGAGAGCCACCTCGAAGGTTCTTGCTTTCATCCATGCTGCTCCACCATCCCCCTCCCCGGATACGAACAGCTTTGAAACGGAGGCGTTTTCGTATTTGAAAACCGGTTCGAGTCCCCTCAGCCTATGGAGTCGGTGCGACTCATGGTGCTGTTGCACCCTTTCAGGCCGTTTACCGGGTTCCCTCAGCGCAACCCTTGCATGCACCCAGATCCGCCCGCGGGGCCCCGGTCGACAAGATTGAGGGCCTTGCGATCAGATGGGCTACTCGAGGCCCATTGGGCAGGCTCCGAGCGCTTCCACTGCCGATACCCACGACGCTTTTTGCCGCTATCTGAACGCCTCTCCAGCATACATGCCTTTGGGGTGTCGCTGGGCCTCGTATCGCATGAACTCTTGCTGTTGTTCCACTACTTCATGCCGGCACCTTGCGACCCCCGAATCGGGTAGCGGGTGCGCCATGGCGCACCAACCGAACGATGCCGCAAAGGGCGAAGGGCGCCCTTGTCTTTGCCTCTTGCAGCGTTCACTGGGCGGCTATTCGGCCGCCGTCATCGTCCACCACAGTGATGGTGACCGTGTAGGCCCCGTTGTCGGCGTAGACGTGGCTGCCCCTTACTGCTCCACCGTTGGCCTGCATAAAGCCTTCGGAGGGCCTGGAGCCGTCGCCCAATCTAACGATGGGGGGTGCGCGTCGTCCCCGTTTGCTTGTCTACAACGATGGCGGGGGAGGCTCCGACATTCACGGTGGGCCTACGGCAATGAGCCGCTAGTCACCACGTTTGTGGCCGGCTCCTTGCGGCCCAGGAGGCGTTGCCGACGCCTACGCCCGCGCCGACTGCAATACCGACGCCCACCCTACGCCTGAGCCTTGGCGACGCCGTCGGCGTCGGCGTCGCCAAGGCTCACCACAGCCACACCCACGCCAACCGCAACGGTGGCTCCTGAAACTCCGACGGTCGGCTGTTGCTCCATCCACGCCAACCGAGACCTCCACGGCGACACCAGCATCAGCGCTACCCCTTGGGCCAGGGGAATCGGAGGCGCCTACGCCTGGCGCTACCAGCACCCCGAGCGATGGTGCTACCGGCGCGTCGCCCGGTGGAAACGGATCTTCCCACTGGTCGCTGGTGTCATGGGCCTCGCGCTGGCTGGAGGCATGGGAGTTGCCTTCGCTCTACGAGGGCTCCCGCGCCCGAGACAAGGCGCCAAAGCGAAGCGGTAGGAGCCAGAGCGTCGAACGCAGGGACTTTCCCGCGACTGCAACGCCTCTCATCCCGACGCAAGGACGCCCAAAGGTGAGGCTTGCGCCCCTTGCCCTGTGTCCCCCGTCTTGCTACCATCCCTCGGAAGGCTTCGGGCAAAGGGCGCACACCATGAATCTCACACAACTGCTGGAGGGCCTGAGCAAGGAGGAATGGGAAGAGCTTGTTGTGCGTCGCCAGGTCCAGCAGGTCCCCCAGGACAGGCTAAGTCTGACGGACACGCTCTCCCTCAGGCAGTCCCTGGCCAGCGCCTTGTACGAACTTAACGCATTTCAGCTCCTCCTGCTGCGCTGGCTTGTTGCTCGCCCTGGCTATGAGACGACCTGGAAAGCCTTGCTGGATGATGTCGGCGCAAAGGCGCCGGCTGACTATCTTAAGCGCCAGGCTCGCGACCTGCGGCTCTGGGGGCTGATAGACTACAGGTGTTCCCCAAATGATGGGTCCATCGGTACCTTCCCTGCGGTTGCCGCGGTCCTGCCCCGGCGAACGATCCGGTTGCGCGACGCGCTGGTGTCTCTCGGCTCGGAGGACCTGCGTCACATCTGCTCCGCGTTGGGGCATGTCCACCCATCGAACCTGAAAGCGACCCGTCTGAATCTGATCGTGGAGTCCTTGCGAGACCCCGCCTTTGTTCAGGCGCTCGTGTCTAGGCTTTCCCCAGAGGCGGGAGATATCCTTACGTGGATACGAAGCCGTGGGGACCGGGTATCCGTCACAGAGCTCAAGCAGCAGACCAGCTCGTTGCCCGCGCCGGCGCGACGAGCCTACGGCTCCGACTTCCTAGGCTATGGTGTGGAGCCGGATGCCCTTCGGGAGCTGAAAAGCACCTGCCTGGTCCTGCCCATGACCACTGGGTATGGAGGGTACTACGACCTATGGCGCCACGCGACTGACGTCGCCGTTCCGGAAGAGGTCGTGGCGGCGCTCTCTTCCAGTTCCATGTTTGATCAGGAGCCCTTGCTCCCACCGGAGCTTCTAGCAGCGGAAGGTGCGTCGGGCGATGGGTTTTCTCCAATCTACCTGGTCCGCGACATCAACCATCTGTTGGGGTTCATCGCCTCGGGCGGCTGTGAATGGCGACAGGATGGGCAGCCCTACGAGCGCTCCCTGGCTGCCTTCCGCAAGGCCATTGGGGCGTCAGACCGGGAGTACCCGGCCCTCCTCTGGGAGCTTGCGCAAGCCGGCGATCTGATTGGCCCAGCCCGGGGCGGCCGGAGCTACCGAGTGCTTGCCCCGGAGGACGATTCGCCGGCAGCCCTGCTTGACCGTGTGCTGGAGGGATGGGTCAATCCTGGGCAGGCCGCCTTGTTCCGTGGAATTTCCCCGCTCACCTCACGTCGCCGTGCCCGTTTCTTCGCTGCGCTGTCTGCCTTGCCGGCGGACACGTGGCTGCTGAGAGAATCCGTAGAGTCGTGGCTTGCGTTTACATGGCCGTGGCTGTTCCGCCAGGGCCAGACCGACAGCCCTGACCTCAATGGCTTGTGGGCCCTCGGATGGAGGTTGGGGATAGCGATGGGGAAGACGCCTGATGACAGGGAGGCGATCAGACTGCCGCGCGCCCTGCAGGTCTTCCTTTCAGGTGAAGGGAAGGGGGATGAGGCCCTGCTGCCGCCCTGGGAAGACGGCTGGGTCGTCCAGCCGGACCGGACGATTGTTGCACCTCCCAATGCCCGCGCGTCCACCCTGCTTGAGCTCTGGCAGGTAGCGGCGCTGGAGTCAAACCAGGGGGCAGCGGTCTTTCGCGTCACAGGGGCGTCGGTGGCTGCTCCGATAAACCGGGGCATGAAACCCAGGCAAGTCCTCCAATTGCTGCGCAAAGGCTCCAAGACACCCTTGCCTGCCACCGTGGAGCGCCTTGTTGAAGAGCACGGCAGACGCTACGGCCAGATCAAGGTTGGGCCGGCGTTAGCCTTCGTGCAAACCGAAGACCCTGCCGTGCTGGAAGAGCTGATGCGGGACCGCAAGCTAAAGGGCATCGCCTGGCAGCAGTTGGCGCCCGGGGTAGCCTGCGTGCAGACCCAGGACGCCGCTACATTGCTGGACCTCTTCCGCAAGGCGGGGCATTTGCCCGTCATGGTGAAGAGCAAGCAGGCTGCTGGGGGCGCAACGGCTGGGACGGGCAACACGTGGACGGCCCCTCGCGGGTTTGAAGGAATGGACGCGGCCGGCGCGCCACCCCTGCTGGCCGCCCTTGTGACAAGAGCCTTGGAAAGCGAACAGCTACTTGCGCTCCGGTGGGCGGATGGGCACGGAACCAATCGGGCCGCCGTTGAACCTCTTGAGATCAAGGGCAACCGCCTCTATGCCATTGACCATGACTCTGGTGATGAGCTGTCCCTGGACCTGCGGTCCTTGCGCAGCGCGTCTATTGTAGAGTCAGAGGAGGAGTAGCCGATGGCCGGCGCTTACCAACCTGACGGGCCGCTCATTGTGCAGGCGGACCGCAGCCTGCTCCTTGAAGTGGACAATCCGCTGTACGCAGACTGCCGGGATAGCCTGGCGGCATTTGCGGAGCTGCGGAAGAGCCCGGAGCATATCCATACCTACGCGATCACGCCGCTGTCGCTGTGGAACGCCTGCGCCGCCGGGATATCTGTGGAGCAGGTCACGGGCGCCCTGGAACGGTATTCCAAATACGAGCTGCCCGGCAACGTCCTGGCCGATGTCCGGGACCTCATGGGACGGTACGGCAAGCTGCGCTTGCTGTCCAGGGGAGGCGGCCTGACGCTGGAGGTGGTAGACCCGGACCTGATGGTCCAGGTCCGGCGCAACCCGCACATAGCCCCGCTCCTGGGCGGCGCCGACGGGAGCAACAGGGCAGAGGTGGCCCCACTGCACCGGGGACGCTTGAAGCAGGCGTTGATGAAGGTGGGCCTGCCGGTGGAAGACCTTGCCGGGTACACCGACGGCGCCCCGTTCCCCGTGACGCTCCAGCAGCAGGACAGCCTGGGCCGCCCCTTTGCTCTGCGAGACTACCAGAATGCGGCAGCGGACGCTTTCTGGGCGGGCGGAGGGCCTCGTGGCGGCAGCGGCGTGCTGGTGCTGCCCTGCGGCGCAGGCAAGACGGTCATTGGCCTGGGCGTTATGGGGCGGGTATCCCGCCGCACGCTGATTCTCTGCACCGGCATCACAGCCGTGCGGCAGTGGCAGAGGGAGCTTCTGGACAAGACCGGCGTGAATCCCGCGGACGTGGGCGAGTACTCCGGGGAGAAAAAGGAGATCAGGCCCATTACCCTTGCGACCTACCAGGTGATGACCACACATGGACGCGCCGGCAAGGATGCCTTTCCCCACCTGGACCTATTCACGCAGCAGGACTGGGGGCTCATTATCTATGACGAGGTCCACCTGCTGCCCGCCCCGGTCTTTCGCATCACCGCCGAGATCCAGTCGCGACGGCGTCTTGGGCTTACGGCGACCCTGGTGCGCGAAGACGGCCGGGAGGATGACGTGTTCTCGCTCATTGGCCCCAAGCGGTACGACGTGCCGTGGAAGGACCTGGAACGCCAGGGGTGGATCGCCCCTGCCGTGTGCACCGAAGTGCGCGTGCCCATGCAACGGGACCTGCGCATGGAGTACGCCACCGCCGAGCGCCGCCAGCAACACCGCATTGCCGCCACCAACCCGGTGAAGCTCCAGGCTCTCAAAGGGTTGCTGGAACGGCACCCAGAGGACCGGGTGCTGGTGATGGGCACCTACCTGGACCAGCTTGAGGGCATAGCCAAACGACTGGGCGCGCCCCTGGTCACGGGCAAGACCCCGAACTGGGAACGGGAGTCCTTGTACGACGCGTTCCGCCGGGGCGAAAAGCGGCTGCTGGTGGTATCAAGGGTCGCCAACTTTGCCATTGACCTGCCGGAGGCGAACGTTGCCATTGAGCTGTCTGGGACCTTCGGGTCACGCCAGGAAGAGGCCCAGCGGCTGGGGCGCATCCTGCGCCCCAAGGCGGACCAGGGACAGGCATACTTCTATGCTGTGGTGAGCCGGGAGTCTCTGGACCAGAGCTATTCCGATCACCGCCAGCTTTTCCTTACGGAACAGGGATACCGCTATCAGATAGAGGACTTCTCGCCGGACATGCGTCCCACGAAATCATAGGATGCGTCCCGGCCCGCACTGAGAGGTCGGACTCGCTATGCGGTCACCAGTGCGGGTACAGCCCCCAGCAAAGCCCCGCAAGGTCCAGTCCGCCTGAGACTGTGATCCCCTCGACCACGCCGCCGCTGGAGCGCCTGAAGGACGGCAAGTCCGGGGGCAAGACAGGCAAAGGCATGTTGGAGGCGTACCAGCGGCGGTGAAGCTGCAAGCGGTTTGCAAGGGAAGCGCAACGAATCCTGCGCGCCATCGGCAAACCCTCCTGCTACGGTGTGGGTGCTCGCCCAACACCGAGCAAAGGAGGGTACCGTGGGCCATCTA
>JACQUI010000067.1 GCA_016210395.1 Chloroflexota bacterium
GTGAGCGTCTCGCCCAGGCCAAGGATGAGCTTGATGGTCTCCACCGCCTGGATGGAGCCGACGATGCCCGGCAGCACGCCCAGCACGCCCGCTTCGGCGCAGCTTGGCACCATGCCCGGCGGCGGCGGCGTTGGGTACAGGCAGCGGTAGCAGCCCTTGCCGGGCACGAACGTAGATGCCTGCCCCTCGAACAGGAAGATGCTTCCGTGCACGCATGGCTTGCCCATCATCACGCAGGCGTCGTTCACCAGGTAGCGCGTGGGGAAGTTGTCGCTCCCGTCCACGATGATGTCATAAGGCTTCAGGATATCGAAGGCGTTCTCTGAGGTGATGGCCTTGGGGATCTTCACCACGTTCACGTCCGGGTTGACCGAGTGGATGGTGTCCGCAGCCGAGTCCACCTTGGGCCGGCCGATGTCCTGGTTGCGGTGCAGAAGCTGGCGCTGGAGGTTGGAGATGTCCACCCGGTCGAAGTCAACGATGCCCATCGTGCCGACGCCCGCGGCGGCCAGGTAGAGGGCGGCAGGCGAGCCCAGGCCGCCCGCGCCGATGAGCAGCACCTTGGCGTCCAGCAGCCTGCGCTGGCCGGCCCCGCCGATCTGCGGCATGATGATGTGGCGGCTGTAGCGCCGGGCCTGCTCGGGTGTGAAGATGCGTGTGGCCGTCAAGTGGACCCCCCTTTGCGCGTTCAGAGCGCGTTGTCTACGAATATGATGCTACGCCCCGCAAGCGGGATGCACAGACCTGAGTATCTTACCATGATTGACAAGTGTGGCCAGAAACACAACCGCCCGCTTTCCCCTCTTGAGGAAGGCGGGCGGTGAAAGCTCTGTTGCAGGCAGCCTAGATGTAGTACATCCCCCGGCTGATCAGATGCTGCTGGCGGGACGCCAGGTCGGCAATCGTCGTCGTGTCCAGGACGTTCTGCACAGTCGCTTCCACCGTCTGCCACACCTCGCGTTGGGCGCAGGCGGCGGAGAGCGTACACTCCGCTGGGTTTTCGATGCAGAACAAGGGCGCTCCTGTCCCTTCCAGTGTTCCGACAACCATGCCGAGATTGATGTCGCCGGGGCTCTTGGCCAGGACGTGGCCTCCCTGGGGCCCGCGCCGGCTCCGGATGTAGCCGAACTTCTGAAGCACCGCAAGCACCTGGTCCAGGTACGGCTCAGGGATGCCCTGGCGGCTGGCGATCTCAGAGGTGGACAGGGGGCGCGCGTCATTGCGCTGGGCCAGCTCAACAAGGGCCCTTACGCCATAGTCTACTTTCATGGGAATGCGCATACCACCGCCTCCACTCGCGGCTCTTACACCAAGTATACCACTGACCCATGATGCGTCAACTTGGCCCTGTGTCATTCGCAAGGTCTTTCGGTGTTCCTGGCGAACGGCTACTGGGAATACGGCCGACGGGCCACTGCCGTGGCCCTGCGAAAGGCGATGGTCGTGAGAGATTCTTCGCGAGGCGGAGCGTCATTGAGAGCAAGAGGCATTTGACCACCTCGCTCTAGAATGACAGCTTGCCTCGCAAGCATGCGTAGGCCTATCGCGGTCCCTTGCAGCCGAACACCGGAAGACCCTGATGTCAATCGTCCAGCCCGTCAGCGAGCGTGTTCTCCAGCCATGCCTTTGGGTCTGCGCGCAGCGCCGCGTATGCCTCGTTGGCCTGTTCCAATACCCGCTGCCTCCTGTACTCTTCGACGGCTTTTGCTTCGGCGTCCCCCTCACGCATGGGTCTGTCCCCCTTCTCTGGTCTCCCCCTTGCTCTTTACCACGCCCGCCCGCTCCAGCCGCTCGATCTCTTCCTGGCCCATGCCCACGATGTCCCGCAGCACCTCACGCGTGTGCTCGCCGACTGCAGGCCCCGGCTTGTCCACCACGGGCGGCGTCCGCGACATCCGCACCGGGCTGTTCGGCACCTTGACCGTCACGCCCTCTTGCGGCCCCGGGACGGGCAGGGTGACGATCACGCCCCGCGCCTGGATGTGCGGATCGTCCATCATCTCCGGCACCGTGTACAGCGGCGCAGCCAGCGTCACCTCGCTCAGCAGCTCCAGCCACTCGGCGGTTGTTTTCTTCTTCAGCGCCTCGTTCATCAGCGGCTCCAACTCGCCGTGATGCTGGTGCCGGATGCGGCTGTTCACGAAGCGCTGGTCGTGGGCCAGCTCCGGCAGGCCCAGCAGCAGGCAGAACGCCTCCCAGTCCCTCACGCCGCAGATGACGATCCAGCCGTCCCTGGTGGGGAAGCTCTGGAAGGGGGTTAGCAACGGATGGCGCGGACCGATGCGCGCAGGCGTTTCGCCGACCGACGCCCGGATGATCGCGTTCTCCATGTTGTAGATGACGCTCTCCACCATGCTCACGTCTATGCGCTGCCCCAGGCCGCTCTTCTCCCGCTCGTACAGCGCCGAGATGACGCCCATCGCCATGAACGTGCCGCCCAGCGTATCGCCGATGGACGCCCCCGCCCGCATGGGCCGTCCGTCCGGCTCGCCGGTGATGCTCATGAAGCCACTCATCGCCTGTGCAATGACGTCCAGCGCGCCCCTCTTGGAGTACGGCCCCCACTGGCCGAAGCCGGAGCAGGAGGCGAAGATGATGCGCGGGTTGCGCCTGGACACAACGTCGTAGCCGATGCCCAGATCATCCATCGTACCAGGCGAGAAGTTCTCGGCGATCACGTCGCACTTGTCGGCCAGGCGCAGGATGATGTCCAGGCCTTCGGGCCGCTTCAGGTCCACCTGGATGTTCTTCTTGCCCCGCTCGATAGAGAAACGGTACGTGCTCCTGCCGTTGATGAAGGGCTCGTTGCCCCGCGTCTCGTCGGCAACGGTCACCCGCTCCACGTTGATGACCTCTGCCCCCAGGTCCGTGAGGATCATCGTGCCGAATGGGCCTGCCAAGGCATGGGTGAAGTCGAGCACGCGGACGCCTGCCAGTGGGCCTGCCATGGTTGCCTCCATCGGGCACAAGATGGGCCTCTTTTTGGCACAGAGTATAGAGGCATACGCGCCCAAGGTGAAGCGAAACCTGCCGGACGGCAACACCGGGCGCGCCGCCCTCGGAAGGGCGGCTTTGCACTATCAGTCCAATGGGAGGGATAATACGGGCCGGAGTCCACCGCGGCGGGGCCATTGCGCTATGTTACGTATGAATACGTACGCTGGACCTACGTGTAGCAGAGGAGAAAACGCGCGGCGCTGACCCCAAGAATCGTCTCAGAACACGAGCGTATAGCCACTCATTCCACCCTGCGCGGTTTGCTACAATGGTACTTAAGGGAGGGATGACCGTGTCATTCCTGGTTGACCTCCGCAGCAACCTGTTCCTTCGTACCGTCGTCCTCATGGCCGTCGTCGTTGTGCTCGTGGGCACTGCGGCCATCTACTCCACTCGTTTCCCTATCGAGTCGCGCATGCGTGAGGAGGCGATCAGGGACGCCACGAACCACATCCAGCCCCTTGCCCTGTCCATGCTGACCCCCCAGCAGCTTTCGCAGCCGCTCTCCGGCCCAGAGTACGAGGCCGTAGACGAAATCGTAAAACGCCACTTCCTCGAGTTCGGGATCAGCAGGGTGAAGTTCTGGAATAGCCACGGCGTTGTGACCTACTCAACCCTGCCTGCGCAGATAGGCGAGGCCCCCCCTGGCAACTCGCTCCTCAGAGCCCTGCGCGGCGAGACGGTGTGGGAGCTGCGTAAGGAAGTGGAGAGCGCCGCCGACGCCGAGTTGGGGCTGGCAATGGAAGTCTATCTCCCCCTCTCCTGGACACAGGGAGAGCCGCCAACGGTGGTGGCCGAGGTCTACGTCCCCTACGCCCACTATGCGGGCGTCGTCTCGGCGGTGCAGCGCGGTATCCTTGTCGCGGTTGCCCTGGCAGGGCTTGCCGTGGCCGGCGCTCTCTATGTCGCCTACGCCACGGGATGGAAAGGCATCAGCCGGGAACGCGACCACGCCCGCCAGCGCGTCCGCGAGATGGAGGCCCTGGCAGCCGTCGCCGGCGCTCTCACCCAGCACGGCACCCGCGCCCAGCGCGTCCAGACCATCCTGCAGCAGGTCCGTGAAGTCAGCGGCGCCGACACCGCCCTGCTGCGCGTTCCCGTTGGCCAGGACGGTGCGCTCCGTTTGGAAGCATGGGCAAAAAGTGAAGAGATATACCAAGATTTCACAATCTCCCCAATCGTAACCGGCAAGGATAGCCTCGCGGGCCAGGCGTACCTGCAGGGAGCGCCCGTCGTCGCGCAGGACTACGCCGCCCATGCCAACGTCAGCCCCAATGCCCTGTCCCAGGGCATCAGGTCCGGCATAGCCCTTCCCATCCACAGCGACGGCAGGGTTCTCGGCGTCATCAGCATTGCCTCCAGACTGCCGAGGTACTTCACCGCCGGGCGTGTCCGGCTTCTGTCCGCCGTCGCCGATAGCCTTGGCGCTCTCCTGGAGCAAGCCCGCCTGCACGACGCCTTGCAGGAAGAGCTGGAGGAGGAGCACAAGCGGCAGGAAACACTGTTGAGCATCACCCGCCGCCTGGCGCTGGAAGACGAAGCCAGCCACGCGCTCTGGTACATTGTGGACTCCACCCGCGCCCTCGTAGACGCCCAGTACGGCACGCTGTGCATTTGGGACGCCTCCGGCAACGCCGTGACCAGCATCATGTCCGGCATGCCCGCAGAGGAGCGCACGCGCATCGGTGAGATTCCCCACGGCCTCGGTCTCCTGGGCTTCGTTCGGGACGCAAACAGTCCTATTCGCCTGAAAGACATCGGTTCTCACCCCAAGTCCGTTGGATTCCCACCCAACCATCCCCCCATGACCACGCTGCTCGGCGTCCCCCTCCACCTGCGGAACGGGTACCATGGCGCAATCTACCTCACCAACAAGAGCGGCGGCAGGGAGTTTACCGAGGAGGACGAGCGGGCAGTCTCCCTCATCGGCGCCCTGGCCGTGTCCCTCGTGGACAACAATACCCTCTACCAGACCGTGGCCGCCGAACGCAGCACCCTGGCCGCCGTCCAGAACAGCATGGTGGAAGGGCTGGTAGTGCTGGACGCCCAGGGCCAGGAAGTTTACCGCAATCGCGCCCTGGGTCGGCTGACAGGGATGTCCGACAGAGAAACCCTGGGACGCCCGCTCAGGCAGATCCTGGAAGAGCGCCAGGACTACTTCTTCGAAGACCCCAAGACCTTCCAGACCTTGATGGAAGCCCTCGATCAGGTGAAAAGCGGCCGCCACACAAATGTCGAGGCCGTCTTGAGGAACCCGCGACGCCGCATAGTAAACGCTACGGTGTTCCCAATCCCCGTGGACGGCCAGGAGCCAATGGCAGGGATTCTCCTCCGTGACGTCACCCAGGAGCGAGAGGTGGACCAGCGCCGGGAAGCCTTTGTCTCCGTAGCCTCCCACGAGTTGCGCACGCCCATGACCGCCATCGTCGGCTTTGCTGAGCTCCTGCGCGATCGCGAGCCTGCCCCGGAGGTCCGCAGCCAGTGGCTAAACTACGTGATCAGCGAAGGATATCGCCTCACCGCCATCGTTGAAGACATGCTGAACGTCTCCCGCATCCAGTCCGGAAAGCTCGCTGCGGAGCTGGCCCCATTGACCCTGCGTGAGGTCGCCTTCAAGGTCACCGACGCCATGCAACAGACCACCGCCAACCATCGCATCCTACTTCATGTCTCGCCCGACCTGCCCCCTGTCATGGCGGACAGCGACAAGCTGTTCCAGGTGTTGCTCAACCTTCTTTCCAACGCCATCAAGTACAGCCCCGCGGGCGGCGAAGTCACCGTCTCCGCCCACTACCAGGAGGGAGCGAGCGACGCGGTGCTCAGCGTGCGGGATCAGGGAATGGGCATCGCCCCGGAGGACCAGGAGCGGCTGTTCACCACCTTCACACGCATCCGGAGGCCGGAGACGGAAGGCATCCGGGGCACCGGCCTGGGCCTATATATCGTGAAGGGGCTGGTGGAGCTCATGCATGGCCGCATCTGGATGGAGAGCGAGCTCAACAAGGGCTCCACCTTCTTCGTCTCCCTGCCACTGGCTTTTTCGCCCATTCCAGAGAGCGTTCAGGCCGGCTAGCGTCTCAGGCAAAGACCTCCCCCCTACAGCGTCCGGAGTCCGCCTCGCCCTTGGAGAGGCCGCTCCCTCCGCAACGGCAGAAGCGGCGAGGAACGCTTCTTAAGAATCCCCCTTGTTGTCATGCTGAGCCATGACGGCAGTCAGGCGAAGCATCCAGGGCGGTTGCCGGTGCAGCATCACCCATTGCCAGATGCGTGGCGCATTCCCAGGCGCAATGCCCTAGATTCTTCGCGCTGCTCGTTCCTCACTCGCTCGAAGCCTGTGAACAAATGGCACGGGATGTGCCTGCAACAGTTGGAAAGGCACACTGTCATTCTAGAGCGAGGTGGTCAAACGACGTTCGCTCCCAATTGCGTTCCGTCTCGCGAAGAATCTCTTACGACAGCCGCCTCGTTGCAGGGCCGCGGCTCCGACTACGTCGCAAGTCCTCGACAACGTCGGGACAGCGGCCCGTCGCTTGCCAAACCATATTTTCACAAACTCTCAGCATCATAAAGGGGAAGCACTTGCCCTTGACTCATGCGCATCATTGCTGATGCTGTTGCTTCACTACCCCAGTCTAGAACCGACAGCCTTGATTTCCGCTCACGCGTAGTGTAGTTTAGAGATGATTAGACCCACCACGGTGCGGGCAGGTGCAGTGTTCCCTACGTGGCGTGGTAGCGCAGGGCTGCATTCCCTCATTTCGGCCTCAATGTAACGTAGCGTTCACCCCAATCCCGTAGGCGGAGGCGGATATGGCGGAACGTTATCAGCAGGAAATTGAAGACATCCTGGGCAAAATCGAGAGTGCGCCGCCGGAGAAGCCTGGGCGCGACCCCAACAAGAGGCGGGCGGTATTCTCCAGGCTACGGAGAATCCTTGGGAGCAAAGGCGCGTGGGTTTCTCCAGGCAAGGTGATGCTCTCGGCCGTGGCCCTGCTGCTTGTGGCTATGCTCTTCAAGTCCAGCATGCCCGGCTTCCTCACCCCCATGCTCCTGTGGGGCGCGGTCATCATCTTCATCCTGGGCTACGCCCTCTTCTTCGTGAACGCCAGCGAGCCATTTGACAAGCGATGGCGGGGCCGTTCCCTGGAGGGGCCCCCCACAGCCTGGTCCCGCTGGCGGCAGTGGCTTGGAGGCAAGAAATAGCAAAAGACGGCCCGGACTTGTCCGGGCCGTCTTTCTGTTTCGTTACCAGCGCAACTGGTCTTGCTAAACCGAACTTCCGAGGATTTCGTATCTAGCCGTATCTGGGATGTAGCCAGACAACATCTTGACGATTCCGCCGGTTGCGAATATAACAGAGGCGCGGGGCATTGGAAAAACTCGATGTAGCCAGAAGAAACGTTGTTTTCGTATCTGCTCGCCTGGAAGTTCGGGCTAAATGGTCACAAGCGCGGCACAGAGCCCAGAAAGCGTCTGCCATCCGCCTCTCCCCAGA
>JACQUI010000063.1 GCA_016210395.1 Chloroflexota bacterium
ACTCCAGGTAGAACCGCCGAAAAACACCTGGTCCCCGCATCGCCAAAATGGGATGTGGACAGTAAATCGCTGGTTTTGTATCTGGGCGTCTGGAAGTTCGGATTAGTCGCCAATCCGGCGATTGAGGCAAAACGATAGAAAGCCCCCGGAATAACCGGGGGCTTTCATTTGGCCCTTCAGGGGGAGGGAGGCCTCTCCCGTGCGGGAAGGGGGAGACAGAGGGGGTCAGGTAAGCTATCTCGCCACTGTGGTCTGGGCGGCGGCCACTGCCTGCCGCGCCACCTCAACGGCGAGACGCAAGCTGTAGTTCGTGCCCCTGTCCTCCGGGTACACCTGGCTCATGGAAGCCAGCCACAGCCCTTCAACCGGCGTCCTGGTTGGAGGCATCTGCTGGAGATAGTTCACCTTCATGATGGGCTGCGCCGCAGGCTCCTTGTGCAGGTGGTACTCCTCGACCCATGAAGGGTCGAAAGCCGGGTTGATTTTCTTCAAATGCGTGACGTACTCGGCGACGATGGCCTCCGCATCCATCCCCCATCGCCTGTCTTCCCGGGTCACGTAGTTCGCCGTGTAGATAATGTGCTTGCCGCCGTACTCGCTGGAGGGTACAAGGTTTGTCTGCTCCAGCACAAGGAGGAAGGGTATCTCGGGGTCGGAGATGTTCAGCCAATAGATGGGCGAGAGGCTATGCTTGAGCACCCAGATAACGGCGATGGCCCCTTCGTACTCCACGCCCTGCGCCTTGGCGAGGTAGTCCGCAGGCAAGTCCACCAGCCTGGGAAGCGCAAAGCTGGGAATGGTTGCGATGACCACATCGAACGGTTCCTCGCTGTGACGGCCATCGGGCCACTGCACTGCAAGGCCCTTCACCCGCCCGCCCTCGGTCAGCACCCTGGCCACGGAGGTGCTGACGTGCACCTCCCCCCCCATCTCCCCAATGCGCCGCTCCAGTGCGTCCATCAGCACGCCCCAGCTTCCTTTGATGTAGCCAAGCTTCTCCTTGAATGTCTTGTCCCGCGACGCGACCCTGGTTGCAAACTTGCTCCACAGCCAGGGCATGCCTATCTCGTCCTTGTACCGCGTGAACTTCCCATCGAGCAGCGGCCCCCACACCACCTCGTAGTTCCTGCGCCCCATCCACTTGCGGATGTACACCGAGGCGCTCATGCCTTCGAACTTCTGCCAGCGCTTCACTCGCTGCAAGTACACCGTCACCAGCCCCATACGCACCCTATCCAACAGCCCTACGGGTGTGAATCGCAACAGGTCCATCGGCGTCGAGAACGGGTAGATTCTCCCCTTGTAGTAGAAGCCTACCTTGGAGTCCTCCCAGATGAGCCTGTCGCCCAGGCCAAGCTCCTCCAGCAGGCCGATGATCGTCTTGTCCGAAAGAAAGAGGTGGTGGTAGAACCGTTCCAGCCTTCCACCGCCCACGTCGAACGTTGACGCCAGGCCGCCAAGGAAGGGCGCGCGCTCGTAGACGGCGACCTTGTGGCCCTGCTTCGCCAGCTCGTACGCGGCGCCCAGCCCGCCAATGCCTCCCCCGATGATCCCAACCTTCACGGCGCCTCCTTGGACACTGCCGAACCCTCGGGCCCCGGCCCGCGTGCGCCCAGCCGCGCGCCGACTCGCACCATCTGCACCAGGGACTGCTTCCCTGCCCACAGGTACGCCAGGCCCAGGAGCGTCACCGGCAGCAAAAGCGCGGCGTGCAGCACAACGGCATAGGCCGTGGCGATCTCCCGCGGCGCTCCCAACACCACCAGCGTCGCCGTGCCAAACAGCTCAAAAGGGCCTATGCCCCCCTGTGAGGACGGCAGCGACGTAGCCAGGTTGGAGGTAGCCGTCACCGCCAGCATGACCCAGGCCATGGTGACCGCCCCGCCCACGTGTCCCTCCAGTCCGAAGGAAACGCCTACAACGTAGTACATTGCCGCCTCGCCCAGCCAGACAGGCAAGGTCAACGCCAGCAGAAGCAGTGAACGCCTGGGGTCTCGAAGCACGGCGAGGCCTCGCAGGAACAGCGCGGCAAGGTCCTCCACCTTGACGCCCAATCCTTTGGGTAACGGCTTCATAAGGCAGCGAAGCGCAGCCAGGGGGATATTCGGCTTGTAGGCGGCCACGAACAGGAAAGCCAGCGCCGCGCCGAACGGCACAGCCGCCACGCTCACCATCAGCGATAGAGGCAGGCCGGTGTCCGCAGCGATGTCGCGCATGAGGCCGGCAAGGGGCAGCGCCACAGACACCGCAGCAAGAAAGAGCAGCAGCACCACGCCGTCAAACACGCGTTCGATGGCGACCGTCGCAAGCGTCGCCGACTTGCTCACACCCTCGCGCTCGCCCAGGTAATAGCTTCGGACCAGCTCGCCCAGCCGTACGGGGAGCAAGTTGTTGGCCATGTATCCCACGGACATGACGGGGAACAGCCTGCCAAAGGGGACTGCCTTCAAGGGGCGCAGCATGACGCCCCAACGCCGCGTCCGGAAGTACAGGGCCACAAAGTAGAGGCCGATGGCCGGGACAAGCAGCAGGTAGTTGGCGTCTCTGAAGGCGGCGGCAGTGTCGCCAAAATCAATGCGCCACAGCAGGAGAACAACAAAGAGCGCGCTGACGAAGAGCCCTATCCAGAAGCGGCTGTCTAGCAAGTCTGCGTCCTACCGGAGAAGTCCTTCCAGTATACGTTTACCCCAGATTGCACACAACCAAGCTATGCCCCATTGTCATCCCGCCTTGGCGCAGGGCCGGGGCAGCGGCCCGCGTTCCTCTTCTGCCAAAACGGCTTTGACCCTAGCACCCCATCCGCTTCGGTGCAATGTCCTTCCCTATCTTGCCCACCTCAAAATCTTTGGGGAAGTAGGCGTACGCATCAACTGAGCCGATAGGCTGCCCGAACTCCCGGAACACAAAGTACGCCGCCACGTTGCACATGGCCTCCCGGCTGCGCACCGCTTTCCACATGCCGCCAGGCGTCATGCCACGATAGCTTTCAGGGAACCACCACCGGTGCTTGTACCGGACGGGCGTTCCATACGCCTCCATGTACTGGGCGACGCCGGAGTTGCTGCGCTCAGAAAGCAACACCACGTCGGCGTCAGGAGGCGATGACACCCGGCTGCAGTTGGGGTCGGATGAAAGGCACAGATGGGTCGCCTGCTTGTAGTCCCGCAGATACCACGCCCACGGCCAGCTATAGCCGTCCGTGGAGTCCACCAGCACCCTCAGGTCCTTCCCCTTGCCGGTGGCCTCTGCCAGGCGGTCAATCCTCTCCATGATCTGCGGGATGTCCGGCGCGGTCTGCGTATACACCAGCATCTCCACAGGCACGTCTGCGTTGGCGTAGGCCGCCCTGAACGCCGACGGCGCTGTCATGGCAAACAGCGCCAGCGCAAGCGAAGCGCCAGCCAGGGCCAATCGCTTCCCCTTTGCTACCCGCGCGAACGCGTAGGCCAGGCCAATAGCTACCGCCAGGCCAACAGTCCCCTGAAAAACCAATAACACTACATCCCGCTCTTTGGAGAGTGCAGTCAGCACTCCCCAGCCTGACGCAGCCATGAATGCGGCGAGCAAGAGGGTAAAGCCAACTGCAGGCCAGTGCAGCCGACCGCGTTTCTGGGTAGTCTCAATGGCCTGAGGAGAGGCGACGGCTCGGCCCCAGGGCCTTCGCTCCAGCGCGCTGCCAAGCAGCTTGCCCGACAGGAAGATGAACGGGATCGTCACGTGCATCAGCAACCAGGGCATCTTCTCGCTGGCATAGGTGAGCGCCAGGAAGTTGAACACGGCCCAGAACGCCAGAAACTTGCCGAAGCGGCTGCCCCTAACGGCGAAGACCGCCGCCGCGACCGTTCCAACAAGCAGCGGCAGGAACTCATAGTTCAGTCCGATCACGAAGTAGTAGTACCACGGCTGGCCCCCGCGCGCCACGCCCTGCTGTGCAATCCAGTAGCCCAGCGACTGCCAGATACCGGTCCCCAGCCCCTGCCAGAGGTTGGTGAAGAAGGAGGTGAACAGCAACGCCCACAGCGACCAGAAAATAGCTGCGCACAGCAGCCACACCCGTGGCCGCCACCGCAGGCCAATGACCAGTGAGCCTGCGATCATTCCAACGCCTGCCAGCACGGCAACGTAGCGGCCTGGGCCCATCGGTATGCCAATCGGCCCCTTCGTCCACTCCGGGTTCGCCAGCGTGACGCCCAACGGACCCTGCGCTAGTGAGACGATTGCAGCCCCCAGCGGCATCACCAGCGTCACCAGCACCACAAGCACGTCGCCGGCTGGTGAGAAGTCCCGCAACGACTTCCTTCCCATGACCCACGGCACGACGTCCATGATCGCTGCAAGGAAGAAAAACGACCCCAGAATCGCCGCCAGCAGGTACGCCGTCTCCTTAACGGAAAAGGCCAGCAGAAGCGCCGCAGACGCCAGCGCCAGATACCGCGCCTTGCGCGTGTCCAGGTATTGCCAGATGAGACCGATAAGCAACACCGTCCACAGCGCGATATGGATATCGCTGCGGGAGAACCGGCTGTAGTACAGCATGACGGGGGAAAAGGCCAGCAGCACCGACGTGACCAGCGCGCCGGCCTTGCCCAAATGCCGGATGAACAGGAGGGGCGCGGCTACCAGCGCCGTGCCGGAGAGTGCCGCCGCCACCCGCGCCGTATACGAGCTGTCCCCCAAAAGTGTGAACGCCCCCGCGTTGGCGAAGAACTGGAAGGGGCCATGCATCATCGGGTCGTGCCGGTACCCCCTGCCGCTGAACAGGTACCAGCCGTAGGTGGCATGAAGGCTCTCGTCATGGTGCAGCGCCATGGCCCCCAGGTCCCACAGGCGCATCAAGAGCGCAACAAGAAGCAGCGCCCCGAAGGCTGCCCAGTAGGGAGACGGCCTGAACTTCCACCCTGCCCTCGCCCTCACAGCCAGGTCTTCCGAGTTACCGGCCCCGTCTTTCACTTGGGCGTCAAGCGCCGCAGGCGCTTCACTCACTGCCGACACGGTAGATCACCACATTCCCTTCCTGGAAAGCTACCTCTCCCAGCTCACCAAACTTGGCCAGGCCGTCCGTTCCGTACTTGGCGCGCTCCCGGTCCCCCACATACACATACGTCACACCATACCTCGCGAGGATCTCTTTTGCCTCCGTCACGTCCCCCGTCTGATACAATCGGCGGACCGCCTCCTGCCTCCCTTCGAAGGGCTTGCGCGACCCCCGCCACTGCTCCTCATGAAACGTCCAGCCCAGAACTGCCGGGACGCCCGTGCTGGCCGATACCCGTCCATACTCCGAGTAATCGTCGCCCACCGCCTCAACCATGGTCTCGCCGTCTTTGTAGTGTTGCCTGAGCCAGTGGATCGCACTGTACTCCTCGGGAACGGTGCGGGCGACGTGTGCAAGGCCATCGAGAGTGGCCTGGTTGGATGGGACAGCCGCCTTGGTATATGCCGCTGCGGCAGGGTAGTACACAGACACGACCACGCCAACACACGCCACCGCGAGGACCATCAGCGCGTACAGCCTGCCCGCGCCGGTCCTGCCCGCCCAGGCAAACAGCCAGTACGCGGCGTACCCGCAGGCAACCGCCAGCACCGCCCAGGCCTGGTACGAGAGCTTGAACATCGTGTTCATCCGGTTGCCGAACAGGTCCATCACCCTGAACAGCTCCGGCCCCATAAGCAAGAGGGCGGCTGCGCCCAGCAGCAAGAAGGGGAACGCCCGCGCCAGGACGCGCCGCCTCTCGCTTGCTTCGACCTCTTCCCTGCTCGCTTCAGCCGCGCTCTCATCTGCGGGGAGCGAAGCCACCGGGTCAGGCGCACCGGCCAGGACGACAGGCGGATTCCCACCGCCGTCCCCCAAGGCGTTCGCCAGCGCCAGCGCAGGCTCCGGCGCTTCCACAGGCGCAGCCTGCTGCTCCGCGCCCTTGCCGGTGGACATCCCGTCCGCGCTTTCCCTGGCCAGCTTCAGCGCCAGGTATCCCCCGGCCGTCATCATCACAACAAGCGGGCCAACGTGGACGAGCCGTTTCCACGCCGCCTCCAGGGCTTCGCCCGCGTCCCACAGCTTCACGCCTTCCGCCAGCGTCCAGAGCGCCCAGGGCGACAACGCCACGAGCAGCGAGACGCCCAGTGCCTTCCAGCGTCGCGGCCGCTGCGCCACGGCGGCAACCAGCTCGCGCAGCATGAAGCCGCCCGCGATGGTCAGGAGCAGCCCCCATACCAGGAAGAAGTGAAGCGGGCGGGACACGTACTGGTCCACCGGCAAGACGCCCTTGGCCTGGCTCTCAAAGCTGAACAGGAAGGGCAAATAGAGCGCCAGAGACAAAGCAACGATTGCCGATGCGGCCAGCACAGGCGTCGCCACAGCCCCTCGCCCTCCGCCTGCATTGCTAATCCCTTTCACCACAGCAGCCGCCAGCAGAAGCCCCCCGAACACCGGCAAGTCCCAGAGATTGATGAACCCCAGAGCGCCCAGCACTATTGCCGTGAGCGCCAGCAAGGGAGCGTTGTCTGCAAGCCACCGCAACCCTTTCCCCACCGATACAAAGAAGGCCAGCGTCAGCCCGAGGAAGGAGAGCACAAAGGGCAGGCCCATGACATGGGGATGCAGGTCGCCAAGGAGGAGGCTGAAAAACGGGAACTCCGTGATGGTGTAGTCGAGACTCTGGCCGTTCTGCACCGTGTCTATGACGCGGCTGGCGCGCCACCACCACCAGCCCCCCTCCGTGGGATACCAGCTATCGGAAGGCTTGGGGCCGTCCAGACCCTTGATGTCCACCGACTTCCAGAATTCCGCCGAGTCCCTGCCGCCTGCGCGCATCATCTCCAGCGCGCCCTCCAGGTTGGAGACGAACAGCAGCAGGAGGACCGCCGTCAGGCCTGCCAGGGCCGCCCCGGCCGCTTTCCCTCCCGCCAATCGCACCATGTTGAATACCAGCCCGAAGGCCGCAGCAGCAGCCAGCGCACCTACCGACGCCAGCGCCAGGTTGTACCCCACCGCCGGAGCGATGCCCACCAGCTTGGTCAATCCACCAAAGATGAGGTATCCGAGGTAGTAGTAGCTCACGTGCGCCCCGGACAGCCAGGGGTCGTTGGGCGGGAAATGGCGGCTGGCCATCGTCGCGTTCAAGAACCCGAAGTCCATGGGCTGCTCGGTATGGGAGATGCCGCTGTCTTGCGAAATCACCGCTGTCCAGAAGACGAAGACCCCCAGGAACACAACCTCCGCCAGGAGCATCAGCGGCCATTCATCGCGCAGGAACTCCTGAAGCGATGCCCTGCTCCGCCAGACCAGCCAGCCGGACAACGCGCCAAGGCCAAGGATGATGGCAATGAGCACGCCAAGCGTGTTGGGTACGTACGGCGTGGATGCCAGGAGCCACAGAGGATAGAAGACGAGCACCAGGCCGATGGGCTTGGCTATGGCATAGCCGCGGTCAGGCAGCCAGGGCGCGAGGCGAAAGAGAACAGGAAAGGCCAGAAGGCCAATGAGCTCGAGGGCAAGCAGCCAGGCGATGACATCTAGCACGTGTGACGCTACGCCGCCGTCTCAACGCCCGAAGGCGCGAACAGCGCCTCTACAAATTCCTGGGGATTGAACGGCGAGAGGTCGTCCATCCCCTCGCCTGTGCCGATGAACAGCACGGGCAAACCCAGCTCTTTTCGAATAGCGAATACGACGCCGCCCTTGGCCGTGCCGTCCAGCTTGGCCAGCACCACGCCGTCACAGGCCACCGCCTCCGTGAACGCCTTCGCCTGCGCCAGGCCGTTCTGGCCCGTGGTGGCGTCCAGCACCAGCAGCGTCAGGTGCGGCGCAGCGGGGTCCAGCCGGCCCAGGACCCGGCGTATCTTGCGAAGTTCTTCCATCAGGTGCTGTTTGTTGTGCAGCCGTCCAGCCGTGTCCACAATGACCACCTGAGCGCCCCGCGCCTTGCCAGCCTGGAGCGCATCATAGGCCACGGCGGCAGGGTCGCTCCCTTGCTGGTGCGCCACGACCTCCACGCCCAGCCTGCCGGCCCACGCCTGAAGCTGCTCGATGGCGGCGGCGCGAAAAGTATCGCCCGCACCGAGGAGCACCAGTGCGCTCTGCTCCTGGAAGTAGCGCGCCAGCTTCGCAATGCTCGTCGTCTTGCCGGAGCCGTTCACGCCCACTACCAGGACCACCATCGGGTTCGGGCGTTCCGGCCCGGCTTCCAAGAGCCTGGTCACACGCTCCTCCACGTCGCCCAGGGCAGCGACAAGCTCCCCCTTGATGGCGGGCAAGGCATCCTCTGCCCCGGACGACCCGTTGCCAGCCTTCAGGCGAGCCTTTGCGCCTGCCAGGACAGCTTCTGCCGTCTTGAGGCCAACGTCCGCCGAGACCAGCGCCTCTTCCAGCTCATCCCACGTCTCTGGGGTAACCGTCCCGCCACGAAGCAAACGCGCCACGCGACCAAACCACGTTTCCCGCGTCCGCTTGGTCCCCTCCTCGGTATTCTTCTTGCGGCCAAACAGCCAGGGCATCCCATTCACCTACACTCAGCTTGCACCATGATACCATCCACCTGGGAGCGGCGCAAAAACACACACCCTTCTCACCCTCCCCGCAGCCCCTCCAGCGCCGCCTGCGCCGCCCGGCGCTCCGCCTCCACCTTGCGCTTGCCTTCCCCTGTTCCGGCCGTCTCGCCACCCAGGTGCACCACGATGGTATACACAGGCTGGTGGGGCGGGCCTTCGGTCCGCACCACCTCGTACACCGGCGGGCCAATGCCCTTCAGGTGCGCCATCTCCTGCAACTGCGACTTCGGGTCCTTGGGCGGCCCGCCCACCACCAGGCCCTCCAGCTCGGTGCGCAGCGCCGATAACGCAAACCGCTGCGCCGCGCGATAGCCCCCATCCAGGAGCACCGCCCCCACCAGCGCCTCAAAGGCGTCGGCCAGGTTGGACTCGCGGTCGTCACCCCCTCTCGCCCGTTCACCCTGGCCCATGACCAGGTGCCTGCCGAGATCCAGCCTGCGGGCTGCCTTGGCCAGCGCCTCCCCGCGCACCACGTGGGAACGCGCCTCGGTCAGCGCCCCCTCGTCCAGCTCAGGATAGCGGCGATACACCTCCCTGCCTATGATCAGGCCGATGCAGGCGTCTCCCAGGAACTCCAACCGCTGGTTGGACCCGCCTGACTCCTCCGGGTGCTCGTTGATGTACGAGGGATGGGTCAGCGCAAGACGCAGCGCCTCTTTGTCTTTGAAGGCGTACCCCATCGCCTGTTCAAGCAAGCTTTGCTCCATGTTGGCCCTATTCCTGCGAAAATAGCGTTTGTCATCTATACAAACCGGAGTAGCCCACTGTCATGCTAGAGCGAGGTGGTCAGACCATATTAGTCTTCCAATGCGTCCGCCTCGCGAAGCATCCC
>JACQUI010000064.1 GCA_016210395.1 Chloroflexota bacterium
GCGACGCATGCGTCGCCCCTACGAGGACGCCCCCAAGCAGCCCCCGGCAGGGAATGCGGTCCCCTTGCAGCCTCTTTGGCAGGAAGGCAATTATCGGGCAAGGCTCGTCAAGGGAGAGGCGGAACGGCGCAACGCCCCCTCACCTACTGAAGGGCAGGCGATGGCGGCAAGGCGTCTTCGGCCTCGCGGAGGTCCTTGTGGTTGTCCACGGAGCGCCAGAACACGCGGGAGGTGAAGGCGTACAGCTTGCCTTCCTGGGCGAGCTTCGGGAAGGTGGTGGTCTCGTGGTCGCCGAGGTCGGGCAGGAGCGGAGCGATGGAGGTCTGCAACAGGTAGATGCCGGCGTTGATCCAGAGGGGAAGCTCGCCCTTCTCGCGGAAGGCGGTGATGCGTTGCCGGCCATCCACCTCGACGACACCGTAGGCGCTGGGATAGGGGACGAGCATGTCTGTAGCGACTGCCCCGGTCTGGCGGTGCTGCGCCAGCATGGGGGCCAGGTCCTGGGCGGTGAGGATATCGCCGTTGAGGGCGAAGACGGTCGTCTCGCTTCTTGGAACGAGGGCGAGGCCTTGCTTGATTGCGCCGCCGCGGCCCAAGGGGGTGTCCTCGACGGAGTAGGCGACGCGGACGCCGGAGGCAGAGCCGTCGCCGAAATAGCTTTGGATGGCCTCCCACTTGTAGCCGCAGAGGAAGACGACGTCGGTCACGCCGGCCTTCTTGAGGAAGGCGAGCTGATGCCATAGGATGGGCTTCCCGTGGACGGGGACCATGGGCTTGGGGAGGTTGTCGGTGAGGGGGCGCAGGCGTTCGCCTTTGCCGCCGGAGAGGATGAGTGCATACATAGTGGGCAGACCTCTCCCCTTGTGGCCCCCTCTCCGCACGGAAAGGGGGACGAGTTTTGAAGGGGCTCCAAGAATGATAGCGCCTGGCGGGACGCAGGCTCAAGACGGGGGCGCTTCACCCTCACCGCCTTGGATGGACGTGGGCGCGAAGACCGCGCCCCCACGTCACCCTCACCCGCCCCGATGCGATCGGGGCGGCCTCTCCCGTCAAGGGTCAAGGGAGAGGCGGACGGGCATTTTCCCCCTCATCGAGACGGCGGCGGAACCTTTCCAGCCTGTCGCTTCCAATTGGAGGGCAGTGGCTGAAGCAGAGCACGTCGAAGTCCAGGGCCAGGAGCTTGCGGACGGACCGCAGGGCTTCGTCCATGTCCTGGGTCACGCCCGCGGCAGGCGGGCCTATCCTGCCGAAGCGGTGGTTGAGCGCGTCGCCCGTGATGAGCACTCGCTGGGGGAGGGCGTAGAGGGCGATGCTGCCCGGCGTGTGCCCCGGGGCATGCACCACTTGCAGCGTGGCCTGGGCGTCGAGAGGAAGCACGTCGCCCTCTTCCACCAGGCGGTCGGGCTGCTGAGGGATGTCATACATCCGCTGCACGATGGGTTGGGTGATCTCAGCAACGACGTGGTTGCGGAAAGGGCTGGGCGTGGTCACCCCCGGCGACAGCAATGCCCAGTCGTCGGCGTGCATGATGACCTTTGCCCCTGTTTCCTGGACGACCTTTCCCAGGCTCCCTGAGTGGTCCGGGTGGTAGTGGGTCAGGACCACCCATCGGACCTGATGCAGTGGAATGCCGAGGGCCTTGAGGCCCGATGCGATTGCACCGAAGCTGCCTGGAGCGCCCGTGTCCACCAGCGCCGCGCAACCATCGGCCTGGACGACCGTGACCCTGGCTGCGACGGCGCGTATCTGGTGGATGCCTGGGGCCACGGGAATGGGTTTGCCGAAGTTCATGCGTTCGTTCCTTGAGCGGCCTGCCTTCGCAGGGCGCACACGTATCATACGGGCATGCGAGCAAACGGGCAAAGGGGCAAGGAAGGACGGACATATGGGCCATGCAGGCATAGGGCAGGGGGAAGACGCCGCATTGTGGCACTGGGACCGCCCTGCTATACTTTGTCCAACTGGGGGCTGACCTAACCCCCTCAATCCCCCTTCCCGCTACGGGAAGGGGGAAGTTTCAGCCAAAGGAGCAATCGTTACATGAAAGTCGGGATCATCAACGTGACAGGCTACGCTGGAGTGGAACTGGCGCGCCTGCTGCGTCGTCATCCCGAGGCGGAGCTGGTATCCATCACGGGGCGCAGCGAGGCCGGCAAGAAGCTGGGCGAGGTGTTCCCACATCTGGATGCGATTGACCTGACCATTACGGCCGAGGTGGACAAGAGCGTGGACATCGTCTTCTCGGCACTGCCCCAGGTGGCCAGCGCCGAGGCCGTGGTCCCCCTGATTCGCGACGGCATCAAGGTGGTGGACATCAGCGCAGACTTCCGCCTGAAGGATGCGCAGGTCTACGAGAAGTGGTACAAGGCAGTGCATCCGGCGCCGGACCTGCTGGAGGACTCGGTGTACGGGCTGACGGAGCTGAACCGCAAGGACGTGGCGTCGGCTACGCTCGTAGCGAACCCCGGCTGCTATCCCACGGGCGCGCTGCTGGCGCTAGCCCCGCTGGTCAAGCGCGGCCTGATTGAGCACGACATCGTGATTGACAGCAAGTCGGGCGTGTCCGGCGGAGGGCGGAGCCTGGTGCTGACCAACCACTACTCCGAGGTCAACGAGAACGTGCAGGCCTACGGGCTGGACGGGCACCGCCACCTGCCGGAGATCACCCAGGAGCTGGAGGGTATGTCGGGAGTCAAGGACTTCCGGATCACCTTTGTGCCGCATCTGATTCCCATGACGCGGGGCATCTTTACCACGTGCTACGCCTGGCCCATGAACGGCTCGATACCGTCCGGCAAGAAGGGGCAGCAGGAGCTGCTGGACCTGTTCCGTGACTTCTACAAGGGGGAGCCCTTCGTGAAGGTGGCCTCCGCGCCTGCGCAGACCAAGCAGACCTGGGGCAACAACGATTGCATCATCTACCCGGCGATTGACAAGTACAACGGACGCCTTGTGCTGACGAGCTGCATAGACAACCTGGTGAAGGGCGCAGCGGGCCAGGCGGTCCAGAACATGAACCTGATGTTCGGCCTGCCGGAGAAGGCCGGCCTGGACTATCCCGCC
>JACQUI010000005.1 GCA_016210395.1 Chloroflexota bacterium
GATGCCGTAGGCTCCCAGCTTCATCAGGACGCCCGCGTGCAGCATGCTGACGGCTGTGGGCGCAGCCACGTGGCCGTCCGGTGACCAGGTGTGGAAGGGCCACAGGCCCGCCAGGATGCCGAACCCAACCATGAAGAAGGGGAAGAAGAGTAGCTGAAAGCCCTTGCTGAAGGCCACCTCGGAGAGGATGACCAGATCAAACGTGCCCCCCTGGGCCTGGGCGTAAACTGCGATCAGGCCGACCCAGATCAGCACACTGCCCGCCACGAGGTACAGCACCAGCTTCATCGCGCCGTATTCTTTGGTGCGCAGAAACGTCTTGAAGTCAGTGGTGCTGCCCCACACCCCGATGAGCAAGTACATCGGCAGGACGGCGAGCTCGTAAGCGAAAAACAGGAGGAAGAGGTCGAGGGCGATGAACACGCCATAGACACCGGTAACGAGGGTGAACAGCAGGACGAAGAATTCCTTGGTCCGGTTGTTAATGTTCAAAGAGATCAGGATGGCAGTCAGCGTCACGATGCCAGTCAGGAGCACCATAAGAGCGGAGATACCATCCACGCCGACGCGCCACTGGATGCCCAAGGACGGGATCCAGGCGTATACCTCCTGGAACTGGAATCCCCCCCGGACGTGATCGTAGGAAAGGAAGACGTACAGAGACAGGATGGCAACGAAGCCGCCGATGCCGACCGCCGACGCCTTGATCGCTGTCCTCCGGCGGCCAGGGATGGCCAGGAGCAGGAAAATGGCGGCAAAAGGCACCAGGGCCGTCAGAGTCAGTAGGTGCCCATCTATCCAAGCGAGCATTGTCGCTAGCCCAGAAACACTGCCGCTAGCGCTAGGACGATGACGCCCAGGGTCATCCCCAGGCCATAGTTGTACAGCCTCCCCGTTTCGTGCAAGCGCATCTTGAAGCCCGTCAGGGCGGTCGCCTGGGCGGACCCGTTCACCCCCACATCGTTCACTACCCTGCGGTCGAACCATGCCGTCGCCGCCGCCGCCGCCAGTACCACCTTGTTGATGACCGTCTGATAGGCCGCGTCGAGGTAGTACTTGTTAGCGGCCAGCTTGTAGACAACTTGGAGGGGCTGCGCCACCACCTGGGGGAACACGAAGCCGTTCTGATAGATGAGCCAGGCCAGAGCCAGACCCGCCAGCGTCGCCAGGGTCGAAAGGACGGCGATGTGGGGGTGAAAGACGAAGGGCTCAGGCGAGCCGGCATATAGGAATGAGCCCAGGCCCTGGAACGAGCCAGGGAGCCGCAGAAGGGGCCCAAGGCTGTCCAGCACGATGAGGCCGGCGAAGCCGGCGAGGAGGGTCAGTGCGAGCATCGGAACGGCCATGGTCCAGGGCGCTTCATGAGCATGCTCGTAGCTGGGACGATGCCGCGGTTCACCGAAGAAGACCAGCAGACACAGCCGTCCCACGTAGACGCCGGTCAGGAAGACCGCGAAGAGGCTGAGGGCGAAGACAAAGGGATTCCGCGCCACCGTGGCCAATACCTCGTCCTTGCTCCAGAAGCCAGCGAGGGGCGGCAGGCCCGCCAAAGCTAAAGCGCCCACGATGAACATGGCGGCGGTCAGGGGCATCTTGCGCCACAGACCTCCTAAATCCCTCACGTCTTGCTTCCCCGTGGCGTGGATCACGCTGCCCGCGCCGAGAAAGAGGAGCGCCTTGAAGAAGGCATGGGTCAGGAGGAAGAAGATTGCCGCGGTGAGGCCGCCGAAGCCCAAGGCAAGCATCATGAAGCCCAGCTTGCTGATCGTCGAATAGGCGATCACGCGCTTGATGTCCGTCATCACAATGGCCATCGTCGAAGCCAGGAGGGTGGTGATCAGGCCGATGGCTCCCACGACCATCAGTACCCAGGGCGTGGCCTCGAACAGGGGGAAGGTCCGGGCTACTAGATACACGCCCGCGGCGACCATGGTGGCGGCGTGGATCAGGGCGCTCACCGGGGTTGGTCCCTCCATGGCGTCAGGCAGCCAGACGTGGAGGGGGAACTGGGCTGACTTGCCCATCGCTCCTAGGAAGATCAGGAGGGAGGAGACGGCGACCATGGCGGGAGCGATGGCGCCGCTCTCCGCCGCGGCGAAGATGCCGCTTAGCTGGAACGTCCCCGTCGCCTTGAACAGGACCAGGATGCCGATTAGGAACCCCACGTCGCCGATGCGCGTGGTGATGAAGGCCTTCTTAGCGGCCTCGGCGGCTGGGCGCCGCTCATACCAAAAGCCAATGAGCAGATAGGAGCAGAGGCCCACCAGCTCCCAGGCCACGTACAGCAGCAGCAGGTTGTCGGCCAGGACGAGTGCCAGCATGGACGCCGCAAAGAGGGACTGGAGCGCGAAGTACCATCCGAACCTAGGGTCTCCCTTCATGTACCCCAGGGAATACACCTGCACCGCCAGCGCCACCGAGGTGACGACCCCCATCATCACGATCGCCAACGGATCGATCACCATCCCCAGGCGGACATCCGCTGCGCCGAAGGTGAACCAGGGGACGGAATAGGCCCCCTGCTGGCCTTGCTCCAGGTAGTCGACAGCCACCGGGAAGAACAGCCCCAAGCCCGCGGCGATCGCCAGGATGGATAGCCACGCCCCTCTACCGGGCAACCAACGGTTCACGGAGACGAGGATGCCGAAAGCCGCCAGGCAGGCGGCCGGCGCCATCCAGGCCCAGGACATACCGAGCGGTCCCAGGAGGCGCTCCATGGTCACCATTTCATGAGGTCCACTTCATCCACGTTGACGGTGCCCCGGTTCCGGTACAGGCGGAGAATGATGGCCAGCGCCAGGCCGACCTCGGCCGCGGCCACGGTGATGACGAAGATGGCGATGATTTGGCCCACGAACTGCTGCGGAGCAAGGTAGGAAGCGAAAGCGATGAAATTGATATTGACGGCGTTGAGCATCAGCTCGATGGCCATGAGGATGAGCACCGCGTTGCGCCGGGCCAACACCCCGTACAAACCGATGCAGAAGAGCGCGGTGCTGACCACCAGGACCGCTGGCAGCGGAATCACTCCTCCCCTCCCAACCGAGCGATAATCAGAGCTCCCATCAGCGCCACCAGCAACACCAGGGATGCGACTTCGAACGGAATGGCCCACTGGGTGAACAGGCTCGTGCCCATACGAGGAAGGTCAACCACGGGCCCCGGCTGCACAGGCCCCCAGGCGGATGTCACCAGGATAGCGGCGAAGAGGGCAAGGACTATAGCTGATGCGACCAGGGCGAGGGGACGCTGAGCATTATCCAGCTCCTGAGAGACATCCGGACGCTGGGTGAGCATGATGGCGAAGAAAAGGACGATGACAATGGCACCCCCGAAAAGCAGCACCTGCACAAGCGCCAGGAATGGTGCCAGGAGAAGGACGAAGAGCCCCGCTACCGCCAGCAGAGTAAGGAGCAGGAAAACGGCGCTGTGGACGACACGGCGAGCACCCACGACGCCCAGAGCAGCAGCTAAGGCTAGGGCGCTCACCACGTAGAAGAGGAGCTGCGTGGGCGTCACTGGCCTGTCACCCTTCTTTCGGCGCCGCCGCGGGTTCTGCTTCCCCGCCCTCTGGAGAGGTGCCGGCCTGGCGCGAAGCCGAGGCCTGCGGTCGCTTGTAGCCAGGGCGCTCCCAGGGAGGCGCGCCCGTGGTGGGCTCGATCCCCCGCGCCCGCATCCGCTGGACATAATCGGTGCCCCAGTGGTGCAGCGTCTCCCGGTCTATCAGGAACTGGCTGCGAGCGGGCGCGGCCAGCTCGTGGACGTCGGTCATGACGATGGCGTCGAAGTTGCACACCTCCACGCAAAGGCTGCAGAGAATGCAATTGGCGATGTCCAGCTCGTACTGGTCAACTATCTTGCGCCGGGGGCTTCTACCCTCTTTGAACAGAGGGTTGTCCTTCATCGTGACGACGATGCACTCAGTGGGGCAAACTCGGGCACAAGCCATACAACCGGTGCAGGCGGACTCGCCCACCTTAGCGTCCCAGATAAGGCCCGGAAAGCCCATGTAGCGGGGCTGAAGGGGCAGGTGCCGCTGGGGATATTGCACCGTCACCGGACGCCGCAGGAGGGTCTTCAAGGTCGTGCTCAGGGCCTTCAGCGCCCCTATCACCGCACGAACTCCTCGCGGCGCACCAGACGAAGGTGGTCCTTCGCCGCTGCCCCACGGTGCCGTCGGACTAGCCCCCAGATTGCCCCAGTCAGGAGAAGCAAGGAGAGCCCCAGCATGAGCCCGCCAGGCCACTGGTAGAAGCGGTAAAAACCGGTGAGCACCAGGTTCACCAGGCTCAAGGACAGGAGGGGCTTCCAGCCAATTTCCATGAGCTGGTCCACGCGCAACCGAGGAAGGGCCGACCGGAGCCAGAAGATCAGGGCCACCACCAGATAACACTTGCTGAGGAACCAGAACGGGCCGCTAGCCGGCTCCAACCAGCCGGGCAGGCCCGGTCCGTTCCAGCCCGCGAGAAAAAGAAGGGAAACAAGGGCGGCGAGGGCGAAGGTGTTGGCATACTCGGCGAGAAAGAACATCGCCCAGTGAATGCCGCTGTACTCGATCAGTGGGCCACCCATCAGCTCCGATTCCGCCGAGGGGATATCGAAGGGCGTGCGGCCGACCTCCGCCAGGCCCGCCAGCAATACCAACACCATCCCCAGGGGCTGGACCAGGGCGTAGGGCAGGGCTGACTGCTGCTGGACGATCTCCCGCAGGTCCAGAGACCCCGCGACCATTACGATCGCTAGTACCGCGAAGACCAGGGGCAGCTCGTAGGTGATCAATTGGGCCGCGATCCGCGCCGCGCCCAGGAGGGCGTACTTGTTGTACGAACTGATGCCGGCGATCACCATGCCGGGGATGGACAGCGTGGACACTGCCACGATAAAGAAGACGCCCAGGTCCAGGTTGCGCACTACCAGATCAGCCGTAAAAGGGACGGTGACCCAAATGACGAACGCGGGGACGAACACAATCAGAGGAGCAGCCCAGAATAAGACCCTGTCCACCCGGCCCGGAAGCAGGTCCTCCTTGACCAAGAGCTTGAGCGCGTCAGCTAAGGGTTGCAGCAGCCCGAAAGGGCCGGTCCGCATCGGCCCCAGCCTCTGCTGAATGCGGGCCAGGACCTTGCGCTCCAGGTACGTGAGGGTCAGGACGGTTAGGGTAATGAAGAGCA
>JACQUI010000071.1 GCA_016210395.1 Chloroflexota bacterium
CGGATGCTTCCACGCGGCAGGCCGGCGGCCTACCGGCTCCATCGGCCGTCACGCGCCGGGAACACTTCCTGCGCTCTTCCCCTACCGAGAGGCTGTGAACAAATGGCCACGAGGGAACGGCGAGCCGTCTTGTCATTCTAGAGCGAGGTGGTCAAACGACATTCGGTTCCAATTACGCTCCGCCTCGCGAAGAATCCCCTACGACGACCGCCTACCGCAGGGACGCGGCAGCGGCCCGTCGCTGGCTAGGCCAAATCTTCATAGCCTCTGACCTTGTCGCTACGCCGGGACAACAGATTGCTTGCGTCTACCCGCCTGCCAACGTATCATGAGCAGAGTGGCGCTGCTGAGAAAAGGGGGGCGGTATGCCTCGGATAGGCCCTACGGAACTCATAATTATCCTGGTCATCATCCTGATCATCTTCGGCGCGGGGAAGCTGCCCGAGATTGGCGGCGCCATCGGCAAAGGTATCCGCAACTTCCGCCGTTCGGCTTCAGGAAGTGCAGAGGCGGAAGAAGATGATGACAAGGAAAAGGCCAAAGACGCAGAAGAGACGGCCAAGAAAAAGTCGAAGGACACTAAGGCCTGATTCTCTCCAGGCCGCTTCTCCAGGAATCAACCAGCGCCCGGGACAGCCGTCTGCCCCGGGCGTTGCATCTTATTGCGATGTGTCTGCAAGTTACGGTGGCACGAGGCAGGGAGGCCCTGCCTCTACGGCGCGGGACGCCTCTGGAACCGAAGGGGCGCAGACCCGCTGGGCTACTTCCCCTTGGCCTTCCCCCGGCGGGCAAGCCACGCCAGGATGATGCCCAGCTCGTACAGCAGGATGATGGGCACGGCCACCAGCGTCTGGTTGACGGGGTCGAACGTGGGCGTGATGGCGGCGCCCAGCACAAACGCCCCGATGTACGCCATCTTCCGCCAGCGGGCAAAGGTCCGGTGGTTGACGACCCCGATCTTCGCCAGCAGAAACATCAGCACCGGCGTCTCAAACACTGCGCCCAGCCAGAACAGCAGATTGATGACCAGGTTCACGAAGTTGCCGATGCCGATGAACGGCTCCGCAATGTCCGTATTGAAGGTCAGGAGAAATCGGAGGCCGGGAGGGATTAGGATAAAGTACCCGAACAGCACGCCTGCCACGAATGCCAGGAACACCCCCGGCATGAACATCAGGAGGAGACGCCGCTCTTTTGGGGTGAGACCGGGCGCAACGAACATCACGATTTCGTACACCCAGACGGGGATGGAGAGGACCAGCCCACCCATGAGGGCCACCTTCATGGAGATGCCCAGCATCTCTGTGGCGGCGGTGAACACCATGGGGGGTCTTTCCCCCAGGGCGCGCTCCGCAGGGGCAATAAGCAGGAACAGTAGCTGCCGGTGAAATACGAACGCCAGCGCCGTAGTCACCACCATGACGAGGGCCGCGACGGTCAGGCGACGGCGAAACTCCTCCAGGTGCTCCCGGACGGTCAGCTCTTTGGATGACTCTTTGGATGACATCAGCGCTATGCCCGCGGCACCGGCCTATCGCCCTGCTCTTCGCCGGGCTTGTCAGCCACTTGTTGCCGTGGCGGCGCGGTATCTTTCTTTGGCTTCGGCTCCTCATCCACTGTCAGCAAGCGTGGGATTTCCGTGGCGGCCCGCTGCAACTGGCGCAGGGACTTGCCCAGGGTCTTGGCGGTGTCAAGCATCTTGGCAGGGCCGAGCACCAAAAACGCAATAATGAGGATCAGGGCAATCTCAAAGAAACCGATGCCGAAGAAGTTCACGAAGGGTCTCCTTCCTGCCTGTGCGCCGCGCACTCCTCAGGAAGACAAAGCCGACCCATGTCCGCGCCGAAACGCCGCAGCAAGCGGGTCGCCAGACACATCGGCAAGCCTACAACATTCAGGTAGCAACCTTCCACCGACTCGGCCGGCCTGAACACGGGGTCTTGTATGGCGTACGCCCCGGCCTTGTCCAACGCCCCGCCGGAATCCACGAACGCCCAGGCCTCGGCCTCACTGTAGTCCCGCATGCTCACCCAGCTTACCACCACACCCGTGGCCTCCGCGCCTGTGACGGGGTCAACCAGGGCCACGCCGGTCATGACACGGTGCCGGCGGCCACGCAGCGCCAGGAGCATGGCCAGCGCCTCCTCCGCGTCCTTCGGCTTGCCCAGCACGCGATCGCCGGCAACGACCGCCGTGTCGGCGGCAAGCGCCATTCCCCGGCGCATCCGCCCTGCGACCTCCCTGGCCTTGGCCAGCGCCACCCCTTGCACGTACTCCTCGGGCCGGGCGCCCTGCGGCGCTGCTTCATCCCCCACCGGCGGGATGACCTGGAAGGGCAGGCGGGACTCTTCCAGGATACTCTTTCTCCGAGGCGATGATGAAGCGAGAACAATGGGATGTCCCTGCCGTAACGTTAGCAGGGCAATGGACTCTACGTGGTGGGTCTGGGGGAACATATCCAGGGGCTGTACCCACTCCACCTGGAAGGGGCCGCCCGCCAGGACCTTCAGGTCCCGCGCCAGGCTTGCAGGGTCGCAGGACACATAGGCAATTCTCGCCGGGGCCAGCCGCTTCAGCGCTTCCAGGGCCTCGGGGAGGCAGCCAACCCTGGGCGGGTCCAGCACGACGGCGTCCACCGCAGGCCCGAGCTGCCCCAACAGCTCCTCGGTGCGGCCCTTGACGATGCTCACGTTGGGGAAAGGGGCCAGGTTGACCTGCGCGTCCTTGATGGCAGAGGACGACTCTTCAATGGCCAGGACCTGTGCGGCGTGCGGGGCCAGAAGCGCGGCGAACGTGCCCACGCCGGCGTAGGCGTCCACAACGGTCTCCTTGCCGGAGAGGGCAAGGGCATCGCGCACGAGGTCCGCCATGCGCTCGGCCTGGGCGGTGTTCACCTGGAAGAAGGAGGGCGACGCCACGCGGAATGGGACGCCCTTGACCGCCTCTGTGTAGTGCTTCTGGCCGGTTGCCAGATCCACGGCGGCGTCATGCAAGGCGGGCTGGATGAGGTAGTCCCCGCTGTTTGACCCGTAGCGGATGGAAAGCTGGGACGTCTCTCTGCAGTGGCCCCGCAGCTTGCGCATGGCCCCGTTGATCCAGGGGTCCATGATCATGCAGTCCTGTATCTCTATGAAGCGGCGCGTCTCGCGGTTGACGAAACCCAGGACACCCTCACGCCGTCCCACGGTGAAGCGGGCGTGGTTGCGGTAGCCAAGCTCCTTTGGCGATGGCAGCGCCGGGCGCACCTCCACCCCATCCAGTCCGCCCACATGTTGCAGCGCATCTGCCACCGTCTGCCGCTTGAGATCCAACTGATGCTGGTAGCTGATGTGCTGCCACTGGCAGCCGGTGCACGCCCCGAAGTAGGGGCACGGCGGCTGCACCCTGTGCGGCGACGGCGTGACGACTTCCACAACGACGGCTGCCACATGCTGCCGCCGCTCGGCAATGACCTCTGCCACGACCTCCTCGCCGGGGATGCCGCCGAAGACGGCAATGGGTTTGCCTTCGGCCTCGGCCATCGTCTCGCCCAGCGGGCCGAGGGCGTTCAAGATCAGGCGCAGACGCTGGCCGCGCTCCATTGTTGTCATCAGAGCAACGCCTTCCGCCGGTTAAACACCACGATGGCCAGCGCGAGACAAACAGCCGTCACGCCCCCATACACCAGCGCGCCTGTGATAGGGAAACCGCCGTGCAAGAGCACATCGTAGGGCTGATAGTAGTAGAACAGCGATAGCCGCGCCATCCAGGCCAGGGATTCCAGGGATGGGAGCAGGAAGTTGAGTATGTACGAGGCGGCCATGACGCCGCCGGCAATGGCCATGGTCCGGCGCGGGTCCAAGACCAGGCAGGACAGCAGGGTCGAGTATGCCATGATAGCGCCGACCAGCATACTGCCTGCGACAAGCGTCATGAGCAGACTACCCCACCCCACCTCCACATGTTCGACGAACAGTGAGCCTACGAATATCCCGGCCAGAGAGCTGGCCACCATGAGCGCCAGGGTTGTAAGGAAGGCCGCCAGCTTGCTTGTCACCAGTTGATGCCTGGGCAACGGATGGGAAAAGAGCAGCTCGATGGTGCCACGCTCGGCCTCACGGGCCACCAGGCCGGACCCATTCGTGAAGGCGTAGATGCCAAGTATGATAGGCCACAGGCCGAAGTAGCGGGTGACCAGCCACCCATTGAAGGTGAAGCCGCCTTCGCGCAGCAGATCGTCAATCGCGCCTTGGCTGAGTCCGAAGGAGCGCAACATTGGTTCAGGCAATGACTTCAGAAACTGCTGCAAGCCTTCGGCGTGGGAGGCGAAGGGGTAGACGTAGACGACAAAAAGGCCGTAGAGAAACAGGAACGCAATCCATCCTACGATGGCCCACTGGCTGAGCTTCAGGCTGACGCGAAAAAGGGCCAGGCTCATACAGCCGCCTTCTCAGGCGTTTTCTCGTAGAACTCAAGGAACGCCTCTTCCAGCGTCGGTTCAGGGAAGGTGACCTCCTCCAAGGGTAGCCCGGCTAGGGCCCGCAGCAGTTCGCCCGGCTCCCCCTGCACCAGGAACTCGGCCTCACGGCCATCCATGCGCACAAGCTCCGCCCCAGGCAGGCGCAAGCCCTCACGGGAGACCTCGTTCTTCAAGCGCACCTGCAGTTTGCGCACCTTCCGCTGCTTGAGGACATCCACATCCTCGCTCAGGAGCAGCCTCCCCTCTTTCACGATGGCCACGCGCTGGCACAGCCGCTCCACCTCGGAGAGGATGTGGGACGACAGGAAAATCGTCTTGCCCCGGGCATGCTCCTCATGCAAGAGCGTGTAGAACTCCCGCTGCATGAGCGGGTCCAAGCCCAGGGTAGGCTCGTCCAGCAGGTAGAGGTCCGGGTCGTGCATGAACGCCTGGATGATGGCCAGCTTCTGCTTCATGCCCCGCGAGTAGGCGCGCACCTGGCGGCCAAGGTCCAGGTCGAAGCGCTCCGCCAGCTCGACGGCGCGGCGGCCCCCTTCCTGCCCGCGAAAGCTGGCAAGGAGGCCGAGCAGCGCCTTCCCGGTCAAGCTATCGTAGAGGGCGATGTCGCCGGGAATGTTGCCCAGGCGGCGTCTGATGGCCACGGAGTCCTTTTGGCAGTCCAGACCGAAGATGCGAGCGGCGCCGCTGGTGGGCCGCAGGATGTCCAGCAGGATACGGAGCGTTGTCGTCTTGCCCGCGCCGTTAGGGCCAAGGAAGCCGAACACCTCGCCCTGGCGCACCTGTAGGTCAATGCCTTCGATGCCCCGATGCGCGCCGTAGTACTTGGTGAGGCTCTCCGTGACGATGGCGTGGGTTTGGGACATCGCGTCTTTACCTGGCGTCAAAGGGCGTTAGAACAGATACGTCAATGTCGCGGCGCTCGGTGAATTCCCCGTCCCACGTGACCAGAGGCGCCTGCAACTCTCTGGCCAACGCGTAGTAGATAGCATCTGCGCCCCGCAGCCTCAGGTCCGAAGCGACCTGAGTCGCCAACCTGATGAGGTGCTCATCGAGCGACCGCAAGTCAACTCCGGGCGTGCGCTCTACCGCGGCAACCGCCTCGTGACCCTGCCGAGGACGGCCCGAGCGCCGCGATAACGCCCCCGCAAGCTCGGGCAACAGGGATGGTGAGAAAAGGGAGTCTCCTCGAAGGATGCGGTCGGCAAGCCACGTTGTGCTGGCGGCGTGAAACCTATCAGTGCGGAGGAAGCGGCTCACCCACACACTGGCATCAACGACAAACACGCTAGCGTTCCCGCCTTTGCTCTCTGACCGCTTCGACAGCGGACACGCCCGCGGGCCATGAGGCAGCTATCTCGTCAGCAAGTTCGTCCATTCTTGCCCAGGTTGCCTGGAACCGCGCCTCGCGCGACTCCTCGGTTTCAAGAGGAACGAGCCGCGCAACAGCCTTGCCCCTTGAGGTGATGACAATGGGTTCCCGGTCCTGCTGCAACTCCCTCAGGAGCTGACTCGCTTTCTGCCTGAGCTCGCGGACACCGACCTCGCGCATGGTGGACTCCTGTAGTCACTCTAGTGACTACACTATAGCATAGCCTCTCGTACCAAGGCGCCCGGTCAAGCGCGCATCCTGAGCTACCGTTGCGAGCCAGAAGGTGTTGGAGCTACACTAGGAAGGTGAAGCAAAATGCAACACTGGACAGCTCATTCTGGATCAACGCTCACCGGTCAGGGCTCCTTCCCAATGTGCTAGAGCTGTTTGCCATTCACTACGCTCCAGCAGTCGCTTTGGAGCTACGAGAGACGTTCCCCAGCGGCCGGGAATTCTGGCGGTTGGCGCAGGAAGGCCAGGTAACAGAGGCTGTCCCAAAGCTGGAGGTATTCCGCTCTTTTGGGCCAGGCGAACGGGGAGCCATCAACCTGGCTCTGGAGCATCGTGACTGGACTCTGCTGATGGACGACCGCACACCGTTTGTGGAGTCGGTGCGTCTGGGCCTGAAAGCGCTGTGCACGCCAGTGCTCGTGGCGCAGCTCTTCGTAGAGGGTGCGCTGGATGCTCCAACGGCGCTGGAAGCCCTGGCCAGGCTAGCGGCGATGCAGACATTGAGTCCCGACCTTCTGGCGCTGGCGCTGGCCCAGATTGGAAAGGCGAGGAAGGAGAAAGGGGAGTAGGACTATGGCGACTACGAAACAAACGGTCTCGGTGCGGCTGAACCCCGAGGCGAAACAGCGCATTGAGAAGGCTGCCAAGCTCATGAAGCAGTCGTCTGGCGCCTTTCTCGGGAAGGCAGGCGAAGAGGCAGCGAGAGCAATGCTCGTGGGCTGGGCAATCTCCCGTCACCGCCAGGGCGCAGCAAGTTTCTCCGAGCTTGCAGAGCAGACGGGCCTTGCAGTGGAGGAGATCATGGAGGCCGCGGGCAGCCAGGGGCGAGAGGCGGCATTGGAGATGTTCCTGGCGAGCTGCCGGACCGTGGCGGAAACACAGGATGATCCCCAGTTCCTTCGGCTGGGAGAGGAGGCCGCCAAAGCGGTTTCGCAGGGTATCGCCAGTGCCGGCGGCATATCCTTCCCTGCGAACTAAGGCGCGTCCGCCCGCCGATTTCCGTCATTTCAGCGCCCCCGCTGATGGCGGGCAAGAAGTGCACCTCGCTGTCTTCCTTCACCGCTTCCAGCAGGCCAAGCGGCGAGACCTCGCCGTCCACAGCAACCGAGATGTGGGGCTTCAGGTCGCCGTCCTCCAGCAGGCGCTCTTTGATGCCGGGGAACGCCTTCTCCAGGGCTTCGACAATCTGAGCAACGGTTGCCCCGGACGCTTGCACCTGGTTCCTGCCTCCCGTGAGGCCACGCATGAGCGATGGAATGTACACGACAGCCATGGCTTACACCTTCTTGGCAAGGGCCTCCTTGACCGTCTGGGGGTTCATGGGCAGGCGGTCCATGCGCACGCCCGTCGCCCGGTAGATGGCGTTGGCCAGGGCGCCCACCGGCGGGACGATGGACACCTCGCCCACGCCGCGCACGCCGAAGGGATGCCCGGGGTTCGGCACCTCCACGATCACCGTTTCGATCATAGGCAGGTCCAGCGCCGTAGGCACGCGGTAGTCCAGGAAGGTCGCGTTGGCCATCGCCCCCGCCTGGTTGTACCAGTACTCCTCGTTGAGGCCCCAGCCGATGCCCTGGACTGCGCCGCCCTGCATCTGGCCTTCCACGTAGGTGGGGTGGATGGCTTTGCCCGCGTCCTGGGCAATGGTGAACCGCAGGACCGTCACCTTGCCCGTCTCCGGATCTACCTCTACGTCGGCGATGCACCCGGCAAATGCGCCGCCCACGCCGCCGGGCCGCACGGTGGCGCTTCCGACGATGGGCGCGCCCGTGTCTTCCACCTTGGCGGCCAGCTCTTTGAAGGTCGTCCGCAGATCCGGCTTGGATGCGCAGGCCAGGATTCCACCATCCATGGTCACGTCCTCTGCGATCGTCTCCCACAGCTCTGCCGCGCGGGCAATCATCTGCCGCTTTACGTCCTGGGCCGCCTCGTACGCCGCCCAGCCTGTCTTGAAGGTCACGCTGCTGCCTCCCGTGCCGCTGGTGTAGCCCACGGAGTCGGTATCCACGACGGCAGGATGCACGTCCCGCGCGGGGATGCCCAGCACCTCTGCAGCTTGCATGGCCAGCGACGTGCGGGTGCCGCCGATGTCCGGCGAGCCCTCGTTCAGGTTGACAGTGCCATCGCCGTTGACTTTGATGGTGCAGCTTGATGGGCCGCCGGCGTTTATCCAGTACCCCACGGCCACGCCCCGGCCACGGTTGGGCCCGCCCAGGGGCGAGGCGTAGTGGGGGTGCTCCTTGAGCGCGCGCAGCACCTCCTGGCACCCGATGCGCTTGAAGGCGATGCCGTCGGCGCGGCGCGTGCCGCTCTTGGCGGCATTGAGCAGCCGGAGCTCCAGGGGGTCCTTCCCCAGCTTCTCGGCAAGCTCGTCAACCACAGACTCCGCCGCAAAGCTGGCGTTGGTGGCCCCCGGCGCGCGGTAGGCGGCGGTCTTCGGCTTGTTGACCACCACGTCCAGGGCGTCTATAAGCAGGTTGGGCACGTTGTAGGGCGTGAAGATGCAGATAGCGCCGGCCCCCACGGGGGAGCCGGGGAATGCCCCCGCCTCGTATGCCAAGTAGGCCTGGGCCCCAACGATCTTGCCGTCCCTTGTGGCCCCTATCTTGACCCGAATGTATGAGCCGGAGCTTGGGCCGGTGCTCTCGAACTCCTCGGTGCGGCTCATGATGACGCGCACGGGGCGGCCCGCCTTCTTGGAAAGCAGGGCAGCCAGGGGGTGGCCGTAGGTCCCGAACTTGCCGCCGAAGCCGCCGCCGATCTCCAGCGGCACCAGGCGCACGTCCGACGCGCTCAGGCCAACGATGCTTGCCGTGGCGTCCCGCACCTCAAATGGGCCCTGGGTGCTGCACCAGATGGTCAGCTTGCCGTCGCGGTTCCAGAAGGCCGTGGCGTTGTGCGGCTCGATGTAGCCCTGGTGCACCGTCTTGGTGTGGAACTCGCGCTCCACCACCACGTCTGCCTTTGCGAACCCCTTCTCTATGTCGCCCAGCTTGTGCTGGAAGTGCGACGCCACGTTGCTGGGCGCGCTGCCCTTCTTGCCAAAGGCGTCGGTGCGCATGTCTTCGTGCAGCAGGGGCGCGCCCTCTTTCATGGCGTCCCGCACGTCAACCACGGCGGGCAGCGGCTCGTAGTCCACCCTGATGAGCGAAAGCGCCTCTTCAGCAATGATTGGGTCAACGGCTGCGACGGCGGCGACGGGGTGGCCCCTGTACAGCGCCTTGCCGCCCGCCAGCACGTTGTCCCGCAGCTCCCTCAGGCTCACGTTCGATTCGCCCATGCCCATGGACTGGTCCGACTCCATAGGCGGAAAGTCCCTTGCCGTGATCACCGCCTTGACGCCGGGCAACGCCTCGGCGGCGCGGGTGTCTATGGACACGATGCGGGCGTGGGCGTGCGTGCTGCGCAGCACCTTGCCGTGCAGCACGCCTGCGGGGTAGTAGTCCGCGCCGTACTGCGCGCGGCCAGTCACCTTGTCCATTGCGTCGTGGCGCGGCGGGCGCGTGCCCACGACCTGGTATTGCCCGTTTGCGGGAGCCTTCTGAGCGCGACGAGTGCCGGTAGCCACGTGTTGCCTCCCTGCCAAGGATGGTGCGTGGCTCTAGGGTACACTGGGTGAATACGCCTCAGCAAGAAGAAGCTCAAAGGAGAGCGGCCAGCAGCAAAGGTGCGCCTGCTGCCGGCTGCTCTTCAATTTCCTTTACGCCCCCGAAAGCGAGATGGTGACGTTAGCCGGAGACCCCTGCGTGCTCCCGGACTCCGCGATCGTCATCTCGTAGGAGCCGGACACCCGGGTTCCTGCGAAAACGTCGGTGGCCCCGGCAACCTTGAACTCGCCACTGGAGGTAATCGAAGACCCCGCCATCGTGGCGGTCCCCTTGTACTCCAGCGTGATGTGTCCGCCGGGCGCGCGGTCTATGTCTATGTCTATGGTGCCCCGCTGCTCGCCTGTGCCATTTTGTAGCTTCAGGTCGAAGATGACCTTGATTTCGTCTGCAAGGTACTCTGTCCCGTTGATGTTCACTGGGAATGCGCCGAACTCGCCCTCGTACTGGCGGTCCCTGATCTCCAGCTTTCCGCCCTGATCTCTGACCTGTCCAACCCTGTCCAGCGGAAGCTGGGTGTCCGGCACGGACACCGCGAGTGTTTGGAACGCAGAGGCGCCGCCGGCGGCCAGCGCCGCAAACGCGACCCCCACTACCACAGATGCAGCAAATCTCCTAACTAGCTTGATCTTCATATCTTCCTCCTCTTGTCCCTTCCTATCGCTCGAACAATTCTGACCTGCACCTTTCAGTGTGAGGCCCGCGCAACCCCAGCCAACAGGTCATCACGTACTGGCTTGGCGTCTAGAATGGAGCTGGAAAGTCTACCCAGGTTGTCCTGCCAGAATCACACCACGCGTTCTTTCACCCCAAAGGCAAACCGCCACTCATCTCGCGTTTTCCGCAACCGCGCTTGACCGTCCTTTCTTCTTTGCTATAATGGGGCGGCTTTGACCCTTGCTCCACTTCAGGCACAGCGTGCGCTCCCGGGCTTCCCTCTATCACAGACGTGATGGGGTGGATGCAAGAGGATTGGGCCCATACTCACCAGCAGCAACACAGGAGGGGACATGACTACCCAGCAAGCAATCCTGAGCCCACTCAAGATCCTGGAGCAGTTCAAGAAGAGCGGCGTCACGCACGTGGTCTATCTTCCTGACAGCGAGACCAACCATCTCTTTCTCGCTATGGAGGAGGACCCCAACATTGACGTCATCCCCGTCGGGCGCGAGGCCGAGACCATGGCCATTGCCGCGGGCCTGATCATCGGCGGCAAGAAGCCCGTGTGCCTCATCCAGAACACTGGCATGATGGAGTCCGGCGATTCCATCCGCGGCCTGGCTCTCGATTGCAACCTCCCCATCGTCATGGTCGTCGGCTATCGCGGCTGGACCCGCTGGGGCGTCACGCCTGACTCCGCAGCCCGCCTCACCGAGCCTACCTTGCACGCTTGGGGCGTCCAGTACTACCTGGTGGAGCACGACGGCGACGCCGATCGCATCTCTCTGGCCTTCGCCGATGCGGCCAAGACCAACAAGCCCGTGTGTGTCCTGGTTGGCGACGAGTACCACGGCTTCAACCGTCCCAAACTGGACGAAGATCGCCGCCAGGTCCAGCAGGGCGCGCCGCGCCGCTAGGCCGTCGGCCCATTCGTGGCGAGCTTGTCGAACCACGCAGGCGCCCTTCGACAGGCTCAGGGCGAACGGGAATCCAGCGCCACTCACGCCAGCACAGAAACAACAGGAGCTACACAATGATCACCTATGAAGCATTCATGCAGGTCCTGGCAAAGCACCGCGGCAATGCCATCGTGTTGCCCACCATGACCGCCAACACTCACTGGAACAATGCCAGCAAGAGCAAGAGCCGCGACTTGCCCACGGGCGGCGCTATGAGCAAGACCTCCTCCATTGCCCTGGGCCTGGCCCTCTCCCAGCCCAACACCAAGGTCATTGTCCTAGACGGCGACGGCAGCCTGCTCATGAACCTCGGGTCCCTGGCTACCGTGGCAGGCAAGCATCCCAAGAACCTCGTCCACTTCGTCATGAACAACGGCGTCTACTCCATCACCGGGGGCCAGCCCATCGCCGCGGACGGCATCGTGGACTTCTCCGTTATGGCCAAAGGCGCCGGCTACGCCGCCGCCTTCACCTTCGACGACCTGGAGGAGTTCGCCGTCAAGGCCGCTGAGGTGTTCAAGACGGAAGGCCCCGTCTTCGTCACGATCAAGACCGTGCCGGAGAACCAGAACGAGCCCATCGGTCGCCGCCGCCGCGATCCCAACGCCCGTACCGCGCTCCAGACCGTCAACGACATGCGCAAGGAGTTGGGGAGCCTGTAGCTGTTGCTGCTAGCTGTCCCGTGTGCGCTTCCAGGGGCGTCCCAACAGGTCGGGACGCCCCTGTATGTTGAGCCGGGGCGCGTGTGCCAGACGTAGGGTGACCCGGCGGGTCGCCCCTACGTCTGGATGTACATCTCGCCTGCGCCAGGGGAAACGCGAACTCTTGCCCCATGAATTGACAACCTCCCAAGAAGATGCCATTCTGAACCCTATTCAGACATAACCCAGTCCTTTGCCCCGGAGCCATCGCCATGATTCCCCTGGAAGAGGGCCTGCGTCTCATAGAACGCTTCCGCAACAGCGCGGTCGTAGTAGCATGCGAGGAAAACGGCCGCCCCTGGGCAGACCTCAGCCATGACAAGGGGCTGGACCTCCCTTTCCCCGACGCTCTCGGCAAGGGCGTCTCCCTTGGGTTGGGCATCGCCTTGGCCCGCCCGGACAAGAAGGTCGTCGTAGTGGACACCGATGGCGGGTTGCTGGCCAACCTTGGGGCGCTAGCCACCGTCGCCGGCAAGGAGCCTGCCAACCTCTGCCACTTCGTCGTGGAGGACGGCATCTATGCCTACCGGGGTGGCGTCGCCATCCCCAACATCGGCAGGATCTCCTTCGCCAACCTGGCCAGGGGCGCGGGCTACACCAGCGTCTATGAGTTCAAGGACCTGGAGGAGTTCGCCTTGCAGATCGAAGAGATCATGCAGGCCCCCGGGCCGGTGTTCGTCTGCCTGAAGGTCAAGCCGGACATGTCCCTTGTGGCCGACTTCCCCGATTTTGACGGCGGGGAAGGTCTGCGCAAGGCCATTCATACGGTGAGGGAAGTGCTGGCCCAGTCCGCGCCGCCGGAAAAGGGCTAGCGGCGCGTCCCTGGGGAAAAGACCTAACCCCTGGCCCCTTCCCTCGCAGGGAAGGGGCAATAAGCCGGCTCCAATCACGGTGCGGGACTGAAGGAAGCAAGGTCACACACAGACACCAGCGAGTCACAAAGCAAGGAGCGCCATGATACCCTCTCTGCAAGCCCTCAAAGCCATCCACGACATCCGCCGCAACGCCCTGGTGGTCGCCACCATGACCGGCAGGCGGGAGTGGGACACCTTCTCCGCCAACCCCAGCCAGGACATTGCCGTGCAGGCCATGGGCAAGGCGTCCTCGGTGGCCCTGGGGCTGGCCCTGGCGCAACCCAAGCGCAAAGTCATTGTCCTGGACGGCGATGGCAGCCTGCTCATGAACCTGGGCACCCTGGCGTCCATAGCGGGCAAAGCGCCCGCCAACCTGGTCCACGTGGTGCTGGACAACGGCGGCTACACTAACACCGGCGGCGAGCCTACGCCCGGCATGGGCCTCACCGAGTACACCAAGGTCGCCAAGGGCGCGGGTTACGCCAGCACCTATGAGTTCGACAACCTGGAGGAGTTCCAGACGGACATCGAGGGCATCCTGCGAGAAAAGGGGCCGGTGTTCATCTGCCTCAAGGTCTACCATGACCCTCTGCCTCGCACCCCGGCGCGCAGTGCTGCCGAGACCTACCGGGATATGCAGGCCATGCTGGCCAAGGGGTAAGCCCGGCAATCCACGGCTATCGTAGGGGTGCAGCGCGGAGCCTGGGTAAACCTCTCTCAACGGAATGCCGTATACTATGCATCTACCCGAGCATACGGCGGCAAAACGTAGCTTTTATGACAACTGCCCAGGCCCTCAGACAAGCCATGAGCAAGTTCGCCACCGGGGTTGCCATCATCAGCACCCTGGCGCCCGATGGCGCGCCCCACGGCATGACCGCCAACGCCCTGACCTCCGTCAGCCTGGAGCCGCCGCTGCTGCTGGTGTGCATCGCCCACAACCGCAACACCTATGGCTACGTCCGCGTGCAGCAGCGGTTTGGCGTCAACTTCCTCTCGCAAGGCCAGGCCGCCATCGCCCGCTACTTCGCGCGGGAGCCCAAGGAGCGCTTGGGTGACGTAGCAGTGCCCTGGCAGGTCAGCGGCGCGGCCTCTCCCCGGTTAGACGGCGCGCTGGCGTTCATGGACTGCCGCGTTGTGGCGATGCACGACCACGGCGACCACGCCATTGTTGTGGCCGAGGTAGACGACGTTTCAGTAGGAGGCGGCGTTCCCCTGCTGTACTACGAGCGTCAGCTCTTCGCGATGGACAACGGAGTCCCATCCCCAGGCTTGTGACCCTGCCGCCGCGCCTGCGCCTGCCGTATGCGCCATGCGACGTAGACGCCGCCGCCCACCAGGACCAGCGCCGTGGCCAGGAACACGTACCCGCCCGCAGCCGAGCGCTTCTCGAAGTGCACCACCGACGCCGGCCCCGCTACCTCCACCGTCCCGAGTGCGCCGGCGACTTCAACTTTGCTTTCCCACACGCCCTCTTGATCAAAGTGCACGTTGGCGCGGAAGAGGCTGGGCTCCTGGGGCGTGGTGAGGGCGTAGGCCCATCCCTCTTGGCCGCCGGCCTGGTGCCGTGTGAGGATGCGCACCTGCGCCTCCGGCACAGGCTGCCCTGTAGCGCCATCCAGCACGTAGACAAAGAAGCGGACGTCCGCCACCAGCGGCTCCAGGGTCAACGTCTGTACGGCCACACGGTACGGCCCGGCGGTCTGGTACGGTGGGGAATCTGCGCCCTCCTGGGCGTGGGCAACGGCCAGGGCAAGCGACCACAGCAGGGCAAGGAGCAAGAAGGGCAGGCGTCGCCCCGCGCGCGGCTGAAACCGGCTACGCATGCTGGACATGGTTGACGTGGTGCTGCTCGACGCAACGAGAAGGCGTATCCTCAAGCTGGATAGTGGCGTGGGCGATGCCGAACTCGTCGGCCGCGACCTCACGCAGCTTGCGCAGGAGCCTCTCCGCGTCTTCCTTGCCGGCGACGTCGGCAAGGACGTGGGCGCTGAAAACGTCGTAGCCGTTGGTCAGCGACCAGACGTGCAGGTCGTGCACGCCTGTCACGCCTTCCACCCGCTCTAGCCGCGCGCACAACGCGCCGGCGTCAAGCCCCGCAGGCGTCCCCTGCATCAGCACGCGCAGAACGCGCCACACCAGGTGCGCGGAGCTGGCCAGCACCAGCACGCCGATCACCATCCCGAAGATGGGGTCGGCTACGTACCAGTCGAAGAGCAGCACCAGCAGGCTCGCGGCGACGACGCCGATGGACCCCAGCAGGTCGCCCAAGACGTGGAGGAACGCCCCCTGAACGTTGAGGCTTGACTGAGCGGAGCCTTTCAGCGCCAGGGCCGCGCCGATGTTGACGCCCAGCCCTACAAAGCCCACCACCAGCATCAGCGCCCCCTGGACCTCCGGCGGCGACGTGAATCGGTGGTACGCCTCGTAGAAGATCCACCCGGCTACGGCCCACAAGCCCAGGGCATTGGCCAGCGCCGCAATAACCTCGGCGCGCTGAAAACCGTAGGTCTGCCTGCTGGAGATGGGCCTGCCCGCTATCCACAACGCCATGAGCGCCATCCCAAGGGATGCCACGTCCGTTACCATGTGCCCCGCATCTGCCAGAAGGGCAAGGCTGTTGGACAGGAGACCGCCGGCCACCTCCACTCCAGCGTAGCCGGCAATCATCGCAAAGGCAATGCGCAGGCTCTTGCGGCTGGAAGCCAGCCGCTGCGTTTCACTGTTGATGGGGGCGATGGTGCCCCGACGGGTGCGCATGAGACGCTTCCTCAGCATCGCTCACGCTGGCGTTCAACGCCAGGGAATGAAAGCGGCAAGAAGCTGGGCCGCATCTGTAGGGGCAGACCTGCGTGTCTGCCTAGTCCCCAGGGTGGGCGTACACACGAGTCCGCCCCTACGGCAACCAGACGGCCACGGCAGTCCACATGGGGCCTGCCTGTCAAGCTCTCTTCTCATGGGGAGACCACGCTACTTCCACTTGGCCAGCACCGGGTCCAGCGCCTTCATGTCGTCCGGCGTCAGTCGCCACTCGCACGTGCGGGCGTTCTCGGTCACCTGCTCCGGCTTCGTCGCCCCGGCGATGACGCTGCTGACCACGGGGTTCGCCAGCAGCCACGCGAAGGCCAGGTCCACCATCGAATGGCCCCGCTCGGCGGCGAAATTCTCCAGTTGCTCAAGGACATCGAAGTTGGCGTTGGTGAGCAGGTTTGCGGCCTGCCTGGAGCCTGCCAGCCGCGTGCCCGCGGGAGCGGCCTGTCCCCGCTTGTACTTACCGGTCAGGAAGCCGCTGGCCAGGGGGTAGAAGGGCAGGATGCCCAGGCCGTAGGCCCGGCAGCAGGGGACCACCTCTCGGTCCACGTCGCGGCGCAGCATGCTGTACTCGGGCTGGTCGCTCACGAAGGGCTCCAGGTGCAGGGCCTTGGCCGTCTCCATGGCCTGGGCGATCTGCCAGGAGGCGAAGTTGGAGCAGCCGATGTACCGCACCTTGCCCGCGCGCACCAGGTCGTCCAGTGTGCGCATGGTCTCTTCAATGGGCGTGGCCGGGTCAGGGAAGTGGACCTGGTAGAGGTCGACGTAGTCCGTGTCCAGCCGCTTCAGGCTCTTCTCTATCTCCGCCAGGATATGCTTGCGTGAAGCGCCGCGCTGGTTGGGGCCCTGCGCCATTGCGGAGGCCACCTTGGTTGCAATGATTACCTTGTCGCGGTTGCCCTTGATGGCCTTGCCGATGAACTCCTCGGACTTGCCGGCGCTGTAGCTGTTGGAGGTGTCAATCATGTTGATGCCGCACTCGATGGTCTGCTTGATGACCATCTCCGTGGCGGCGTAGTCCGTGCGTCCCCCGAAGTTGTTGGTCCCCAGCCCCACAGCCGAGACCTCCAGTCCTGAGTTGCCCAAGCGACGGTATTCCATGCGCGCGTTCCCCTTCCTACTGGATAGCTTCACCACTGTAGCAGTATCCCATAGGCCGTGCAACGAGTGTGCGTGATCCCCGATCCACCGCCTGGGGTTGGCGTCGCCGGTACCGGAGGGGTTTGTGGGACCAGAACGCGGTGGTGGGACGCTGGCGAGGGCGACACGAGTGCACCGGGAGGCTGTTGGGGGAGA
>JACQUI010000072.1 GCA_016210395.1 Chloroflexota bacterium
AGCTTACCGAGGCCGTCCGCCGCCGGCCCTACCGCGTGGTGCTCTTTGACGAGATTGAAAAGGCCCACCCGGACGTCTTCAACATCCTGCTCCAGATCCTGGAGGATGGCCGCCTCACCGACGGCCATGGCCGCACCGTGGACTTCCGCAACACGGTGGTTATCATGACCAGCAACCTGGGCACCGCGGACCTCAACCGCCAGGCCGTCGGCTTCCTCAGCGGCCGGGACAGCCGCGGCGAGCGGGAGCGGCTGCGGCAGTCGGTGGAGGATGCCCTGAAGCGGGCCTTCCGCCCGGAGTTCCTGAACCGCATTGACGAGATCGTTGTCTTTGACCCCCTCACCCAGGAGCAGATAGAGCGCATCGTGGACCTGATGATGGGCGAGGTGGGCAAGCGCCTGGCCGAGCGCGGCGTTGCGGCCGAGCTGACGCCCGCCGCCCGCGCCTGGCTGGCCAAGGAGGGCTTCGACCCGCAGTTCGGCGCGCGCCCGCTGCGCAGGGCCATCCAGCGCCACGTGGAGAACCCTCTGTCGAAGGCCATCCTGGCGGGCCAGTACCCCCAGGGCAGCCGCGTGGTGGTGGACGCCGGCCCGGAGGGTGGGGTTGTGTTCCGGGGGGCGCAGGAGGCGGTGGGGGTGGGGAGGTAGAGGTAAGAGAAGCAATGGGCGAGCAAAGCTCGCCCATTCCAACCAGTCTGCCGCTACTCCAGGAACTCCCGTTGCTTGGGCCTCTTTGATTGGCGAAGTTTATGCAGTGCCTTCGCTTCGATCTGGCGTATGCGCTCCCGCGTCACGCCGAACTCACGCCCAACTTCATCCAGAGTGCGGTTCCGGCCATCCTCTAGTCCAAAGCGGAGTCGCAGCACCCGTTTCTCCCGCTCCGTCAGGGTGCCCAAGGCGTCGGCGAGGTTCTCCTTCAAGGACGCGTAGCTGACCGAGCCTTTTTCTATGGTGCTCGAGACCTCGGCGATCTTCTCCGGAGCGACCATCATCTCGCTTTCCAACTCCTCGCTGGTGGGCTGACGCCCGTACTCCTGGACAAGTCGCCGGCTTTCCTCCAGGACCTTGTTGATGGTCTTCACCATGTCCACTGGGATACGGATGGAGCGGGTCTTGGGAATGGCACGGGTGATAGCCTGGCGTATCCACCACACGGCGTACGTGGAGAACTTGTAGCCCCTGTGATAATCGAATTTGTCAATTGCACGAAGCAGCCCGATGTTGCCTTCTTGAATGAGGTCTGCCAACTTCTCCTCCTCCGCAGAATCGTGGTTCTCATCCAACCCAAAGTTGCTTTCTTGCGTGAGGTCTTCAGGGGCACGGTCATGCCTGACGTACTTTCTGGCTGCCCAGGCAACTAGCCGGAGGTTGCCCTCTACGAATTGCTCGCGAGCGAGTTTGCCCTTGCGCGCCAACCCATCGAAGTGCTGTTCGCACAGGCCTTCGTACGGCAACATGGTTACAAGCATCTCGTCAGCGTTTGCCCCTAGCGCTGATAGCATAGCAGGGCCCATGGCTTCCAACACCTGCGGCGGAAGAATGCGACTGCTGACTGATAGGAGCGACACCCCCGTTTTGACTTGATCTTCCTCTGCGCCGATATCCTCTTGGACTTTCTCGATCAAATCGGGGTCAAACGGACCATCAAGGAAAGCCCGAACCCTTTGGTCACCCACCAATTCAGCTAGTGTTATAGGGAGAGACATCTGCAGCAAATCCGCCAAGCAGTCACTGACATAGCTACACTCACCTATGTCATGTAGGGCTGCTACGACCATTTTGGGCGCCACTGCCGTTTCGTCTGCTTCTTTTGCCTCTTGCCGAAGGTGCTCAACATATGCACCTGCCTCGATTGCCATGGCGAGTTCTCTTTCTTGGTCTCGCGTGAGAAGACGATACCTTCGTATTTCTTGAAGGTATGTGCTTAAGGCAGAGAGGTCCTCTTTGAGTGTGGCGTCGAAATCTGGGTCGTTCTGTAGCTCGGCAAGGACAGCTTCGTCCTCTACTTGATCTGTGATTTCTTCCAACCATGCCTGGTCGGCACCGTCGTCCAAATCCTGGGTCTCCATAGTCTAGCTCCCCTCTCGTCGCTCGGAACGTGTAGCAGCACAGTTGGATTGGTCTGACGATAATACTTTACAATGTTCCCATTGACAATTCTGGCCATACTGCTGGACGTTGCCATGTGCTAGACTGGGGACGCAATGGGCATCACCTACATTGAGGGGACCGTCCGTGGCCCCACGGGGACCGAAGCTGCCGTTCGCTTCCTTGTGGATAGCGGGGCCACCTACCCCTTGTTGCCAAAGCCTGTTTGGGAAAAGGCCGGCCTGGCGCCTCGCCGTCGTCTTACATTCACTTTGGCTGACGGCACGCCCATTGAACGGGATGTCTCCGAGTGTTACATCGTGCTTTCCCAGGGCGAAGGCCACACGCCCGTGATCCTGGGTGAGACAGGCGACGAAGCGCTATTGGGCGTTGTAACTCTGGAGGTCCTGGGCCTGGTGTTCAACCCCTTCAACCGCACCCTCCAGCCCATGCGCATGCTGCTGGCCTAGGCCCGCCCGTCACCCATGACACGCCCCCGCAATTCGCCGTACAATTGCTCCAGGAACGATGCGCTTCCCAGTCCCACAAGGCAGGCCACCTAGACCTGGCCGCCCTCAGCGTGGACGAGGTCCTGGCGTAGCCCAGCCCTGTTCGTTTCCAGATTCGCACCCGTTGCGGCTCCCCCAATAGCGGTTTTGCCTGGGTGGTGCGCCATGGCGTTGTGGTGGACGTCGCGGCGGAAGGCGGTATCGCCTTCCGCCGCGGAGAGATGGAGGGCGTGTGGAGGTAAGGCGGTCGCCACGCCCCCGAACGCAGAGCGGCCCGCGCGTTCCAACGCGCGGGCCGCTCTGCGTATGACAAGAACTCCGTGCCTCTTGCTGTGGAGCGATTGCCCCCCGCCTACCGTTCCAGCGGCCCAAGCGTATCCCGGTATCCCGGAAGCCGACCCTGGCCTTTGGCGCCGGAGGTTTCGTCACTCTCGCCTTTCTCGCCGCCTGCCTGCCTGGCGCGGAGCAATTCAGCAAGGTCCCTGTTCTCCACAATGATCTGTTCGATAATGGACCGGTATTGCTCTTTCATGTCTGCACTGATCTTGGAAACAATGACGCGGACTATTCTTTCTTCTTGCACCTTGTCCAGCGTCACTCCTTGGTTTGGACTGTCCTCACCTCCCGGCGAAGCGCCCTGGTGAAACAGAGACAGCACGGTTGCCTGCGCGGCGTTTTCCGCTATCACCTCTGGGTCAGGCCATTTGTGTTGAATCTCCTGCAGGAGTCGTTCGCCCGCATGAGTCATGGCTTCGGGCAACTGGTCCACAAACTCCACGATCCTTGCATTGACCTGCGCTGCGCTCGAAAGCCGCAGCAACTCCTCCCGCTCTCTCTGGTCTCTGGCGTGCTTCTTCCAGGCTTCAATCTCTATGAACAAAGCGGCCAACATAAGGAAAAAAAAGAACGCAGCCTGAGAGAACAAAAGCAGCTTGGCAAGGTCCGAAAGTTTCTCAAGGCCGCTTGGAAGCTCAAGTTGCAGGCCCACAGCAAAGGCAACGATGGCCATCAAGAAGCTGACCGCCGCGAGCAAACCTGTTCCTACGGTGCTCAACCAAGGCGGGGCTGACTTCTGTCCTTCCGAGTGTCCTGTCACACCGCACCTCGCATGTTCGGTTTCGCCGCCGCTCGTGGCCTTCGACTGCCTACACTGCCGTTCCAACGTGAAAGCCCAGCGGCGCAGGCAGATTCACAAGAGAGGCCTGGCCTGTTCCATACGTACCCTCACCCTCCCGCAGCCCCTCTCCTCCATTCTACTCTACACGGCGCGGCTACCCCCCTCGACCGCGAACCACCTTAGCCGTTCGCCGAACTCATTGTCAAGACCCTTCGGACTACACCTATCCCTGGAGAGGTAATCCGTCGAGAGACGCGCCGCGGGTTCCCAAATCAGCCCGTGACCTCAGTGCCTGTTGCAGATGCCATCACATCAAACCCCTTCCCCCTCCCCGTTGTCCCTTCTCTTCCCCCGTGCTACGCTATCGCTATGACGCACGCCCACACAAGAACGCCGGATATGCTCTCCGTGGAAGAGGCGCGGGAGAAGGTGCTGGCCCTGGTCCCCGTCCTGGATGCCCGGGACACGCCTCTGCTGGAGGCGCTGGGCCTGACCCTGGCCGAGGATGCCAACGCTGCTTTCGACATCCCCCCCTGGGACAACTCCGGCCAGGACGGCTACGCCGTTCGCGCGGACGACATTGCCGGCGCAAGCGCCCAACGCCCCGCCGTGTTGCACGTGACCGGCTATCTGGCTGCGGGCCAGACGCCCAGCCAGGCCGTCGCTCCAGGCGAGGCGCTGCGCATCATGACCGGCGCGCCCATTCCTCCCGGTGCTGATACTGTGGTCCCCTTCGAAGAGACCGACGAGCTGGCGCGCAAGGCCGATGGCCGCGCTGTGGACCACATCGCCATCCTGAAGGCGCTGCCCAAGGGCGGCAACGTGCGGCTTCGTGGCGAAGACGTGCGGCGGGGCGAAGCCGTCCTGCCAAGGGGCGTTGTGCTGCGCCCCGGCGAGCTAGGCGTCCTGGCCTCCCTGGGATTCGCCTCCGTCAAAGCGGTGCGCCGCCCCGTCGTCGCGGTCCTGTCCACTGGCGACGAGCTCCAGCAGCCCGGCCAGCCGCTGGCGCCCGGTAGAATCTACGACAGCAACAGCTACAGCATCGCAGGTCTGATCGAGAAGTACGGGGGCATCCCTCTCCCCCTCGGCATCGCCCGTGACAACCTGGACTCCTTGAACGGCATGCTGGCGCGAGGTCTTGAGGCAGATATGCTCATCACCTCTGCGGGCGTCTCCAAGGGCGACTACGACATGGTCAAAGACGTGCTGGCGGAGCACGGCGAGATCGCTTTCTGGTCGGTGCGCATGCGCCCTGCCAAACCGCTGGCTTTCGGCGTCCTGCGCGGTCCGGGCGGCAGGCGGGTGCCTCACCTGGGCCTGCCGGGGAACCCCGTCAGCGCCATGGTCGCCTTTGAAGAGCTGGGCCGGCCTGCCCTCCTGAAGATGATGGGCCGCACGAAGCTGGACAAGCCGACCGTCGAGGCCGTCCTCGAGGACACCATCATCAACCATGATGGCCGGCGCGTCTATGCCCGGGCGTGGGTCACCAGGCGCGGCGACACCTACTACGCGCGCACCACCGGCCCTCAGGGGTCAAACATCCTCACCTCGATGGCCCGGGCCAACGGCCTTGCCATTTGCCCCGAGGACACGCCCCGGATGGGGCCGGGAGAACGCGTCAAGGTGCGCATGTTGGACTGGGACGAAGAGGGCGTCTATTAGACGAACGCTCGCCTTGTATTCAGTGTCATTTTGTAGGTGTGAACATGTGAACAAATGGCCCGGGATGTGCCCTGCTAAGTCGGCGAGCCCTCTTGTCATTCTAGAGCGGGGTGGGCAAACAACATTCGTTTCCAACTTTCGCTCCGCCTCGCGAAGAATCACTCAGTGGTTCCTTCCAGCGCAAGGGACGCGGCAGCGTTCCGTCGTTGGCTAGACAAACAGGTCTTTCCATGCCGGCCCTACGAAAATGTGAACCAGCCCAGGGTTTCCTGGCTGCAAAAAGATTTCCTGTTTCCGCCGTCTATGGTATAGTCTTACGAAATCCCCATTGGGAAGGGTAGGACTTTGACGGAGCCGAACACCGTGACCACCGAAGCGCCTGACAAGGCTGAACGCTATCTCTCCTCCACCTTTGCCGTCTCCCCTGCGAAGCTGGAGGGGCAAGGCCGATCCCTGAACCTGCTCTTGCTGCACAGGCGGTGCGCCTCGTGCTGGGGCAGCCTGATGCAAGAGGCCGCCGGCGGCCTGGAGATCCCCTGGGAGGACCACCTGGAGAAGATTGCCGGCCACTGCTCCAAGAGCAAAGAGTACATCACTTCAGGCCTGCCTATCATGGAGGCAGTCTTCCGGGTCATCCTGTCCGCCGGCAACGAAGCGGTGTCCCTTGAGCAGATCATCGAAACACTCCAGGAGCGGTGGTCGGATTCCGCCAACCACTGGGTGCCCCCTCCCCCTAAGCTGTACCGAATGGTCAGCCGTGACGTGTTCTATGGCATTGGAGAGGTTACCCCTCCAGCAGCCCCACAGGCGTAGCAGCACAACGGGCAGTCAAAAGCAAGCGGGCCGACAGAAGTCGGCCCGCTTGCTTTTTCTCCAGGGAAATGCCCGGCGCAGCTACGAAGCGCCCAGTTGGGCCTTCGCCGTGCTCGCAAGCTGTGCAAAGGTCTGGGGATCGCGCACGGCCAGGTCTGCCAGGATCTTGCGGTCCACTTCCACATTGGCCAGCTTCAGGCCGTGGATTAGGGAGTTATAGTTCATGCCATTCTGTTTGGCCGCCGCGCCGATGCGCGTGATCCAAAGCGCCCGGAAGTCGCCCTTCCTGTCCCGCCGGTGAATGGTGGAATAGGACATGGCCGCTTTCAGCGAGTCCTTGGCCCGCTTGTACAGCAGGTGCCGCACGCTGTAATGGCCCTTGGTTAGGGAAAGCACCTCAGCATGCCGGCGGTGCTTAGTCATGCCACGTTTAATCCTGGCCATGGTAACTCCTTTGAGAGGTAAGAATAGCTGTCGTGGGCGCTGCGTTAGCCGGCCAACGAGGGCAGGCCAACGGCGGGAACCCCTGACGGCACGGGAGTAAGCGCGGGCTAGCCGTAAGGCAAGAGACGGTGCACCTTTGACATGTCCCGGTTGGACACTGAAACAGTATCATCGAACATGCGGCGGGTGCGCTTGGTCTTATTGCGGCGCAGGTGGCTGCTCTGGCGCTTCATACGAAGGCCCTTGCCGGAACCTGAAAACTTGAAGCGCGCCTGAGCGCCCTTGTGTGTCTTGAGCTTGGGCATGGTCTACCTTTTCTCTGGCGTCAGAGACCACTCTGAGCCGGTTGTTGACTCTCTTCAGGGCCGTCTTTTGTTGCAGGGGGAGCCGTACCGTCCCGCCGCGCCGGTGTGGCAAGCCCGGGGGAGAGGATAATGCTCAGCATCCTTCCTTCCATTGAAGGAGCTCTTTCCAGTTTGGCCTGTTCCTGGACGCTCTCCGCCACCTTCTTGAGCACACCTACACCCAACTCCGGGTGGGTAATGGCCCGTCCCCTGAAGACCACCGACACCTTTACCTTGTTGCCTTCACCAAGCAGCTTCTGAATGGTGCGGGTCTTGGCCTCGATGTCATGGGCGCCGGTAGTGGGCCGGAACCGCACCTCACGCAGGTCAGTGGATTTCTGAGTCTTGCGAGACTCCTTTTCCTTCTTGGTCTGCGCGTACTTGAACTTGCCGTAGTCCAACAAACGGCATACCGGCGGCTCTGCGTTGGGGGCGACCTCCACCAGATCGGTTTCGCGCTGTTGCGCCAAGTTCAGCGCATCGCGCAGGCTCATGACGCCCAGTTGCTCGTTCTCCTCAGAGATAACGCGGACCATGGGCGCCCGTATTCGCTGGTTTATCCGGTACTCTCTAGCTATGCGACCAGTCCCCCCTGTACATAGGTTCACCCTTCGTTGGCAACTATAGCATACGACCAAAGGCCAGTAAAGATGGAGGAATCCACACAGCAGCGCGCAGGGCATGGTGCACAGACAGTAGGAAGCGCTCTGCTCTTCTGATACAATCGGCAAGATACCCTCTTTTGAGGTGGCGGATGACCCTGCCGGGACTTTCTGCGCAGCAATTGAATATCGAGACCATCCAGCACGGCGGCGTCTCCTGGATCAACATCCAGCAGCCCGGCGTTGCCGAGATGCAGTACCTCAAGGAGCGGTTCCACTTCCACCAGCTTACCCTAGACGACTGCCTCAGCGTTGTCCAGATGCCCAAGCTTGACCAGTTTGAGGACCACATCTTCCTCGTGCTGCACGTCCCCCGCTTCAACAAAGAGTCCCGCATTACCATGCCCTCGGAAGTTGACGTGTTCGCAGGCAGCAGCTACGTCATCACCGTTCACGACGGCAATCTGCGCCCCCTGACCAAGCTGTTCCAGGACTGTCAGAGCAGCGAGGCGTTGCGGGATGCTCTCATGGGCCAGGGTTCCGGCTTCCTCCTGTACCGGGTGCTGGACACGCTGGTGGACTACTGCTTCCCGATCCTGAACAAGGTCATTGACAACGTGAACATGGTGGAGGAGCAGGTCTTTGAGACGTGGAACCAGAACGTCGTGCGGGAAATGGCCCGCCTCCGGCATGACATCCTCTCCTATCGCCGCATCGTCCGGCCACAGATCGAGGTGCTGGAAGCCATGGAGGCCAGGCGCTTCCCGTTTCTCCGGCTGAACCCGGACATCTACTTCGGCGACCTTGCCGACCACATGCGCCGCATCTGGAGCGAGTTGGAAGACCTGAAGGAAGTCATCGAGGGCCTGTACGACTCGCAGGGCTCCCTCACCAACCTGCACACCAACGACATCACCCGGGCCCTGACGGGTGTGGCCACGCTGCTGTTCCCCTTCCTGATGGTGTCCGGCATCTACGGCATGAACGTCACCCTGCCCTTCGCGGGCCAGTGGTGGGCGTTCTGGTTTGTCATACTCGTTTCCCTGGGGTTGTCCATTGGATTGTGGATCCTCTTGAAGCTGGAACGGTGGTTGTAAGGCTCCCGGGGAGTCTTGCTGGCTACTGCTACCCTCAGGATGATGGGTGACGCCGGCTCCCATCTGCCACCCGACCCTGGCGCAGCGACATACGTTCGCCGTATGCTGAGGCTGCGCCCCTTGCTCATAGGTGCTAGGTAAGTGGACTCGCCGAACTGGAAAGCGCCTGGTCTGCCTCTCCCTCTGGGAGAGGCCGCTCCCGCCGCGACGTGAGAACCTGTCCTTTGAGCGAAGCGAAGGAAGCGGCGAGAGCGGGTGAGGGTAGAGGTCTGCCTGCTAAACGAGCTCCTCAGTAGCAACCGCCGCATCAGGCGTCCACCTCCGCCGCCTTGCCAGAGGGTTCGTTCCTCCCAAAAAATAAAACGAATCCAGCTACAACCCCAAACCACAAAACGCCCCCGACAATGCCGAAAACGAATCCTTCGCCAGGCTCACCGCGAACGGGCAACTCAATGCCCATGCAATTGCCGACGACCGCCGCCTACGTCTACGCCGACCCGCTCTCCCGCCACGTCCTCCGGCAGGACCATCCCATGCGCCCTGTCCGGCTCCGCTACACCTTTGAGTTGCTGCAAGTCCTCGGCGCTTTTGACGGAGCGCAGTCCCAGCTCGTCCCTCCTCGGATAGCTACGGAGGCCGAGCTGCTGGCCTTTCACACGCCGGACTACGTTGCGGCGGTGCGCAGCCTGAGTGGGGGTCTCTCAATGCCTTCGCCGGGGCGCTACGGGTTCGGCCACACGGGCGATAACCCCATCTATCCGGGCATGTACGAGGCGGCGCTGCTTTCCACCGGGGCATCTCTGGCGGGCGCAGAGCTGCTTGTGACTGGAAAGGCCGCAGTTGCCTTCAGCCCCGCCGGGGGACTGCACCACGCCATGCCCTCGAACGCCTCAGGCTTCTGCATCTTCAACGATCCCGTCGTTGCCATATACGCGTTGCTTGCCCGGGGGATGAAAGTCGCCTACGTGGACATAGACGCCCACCACGGCGACGGCGTGCAGTGCGCCTTTTACGACACCGACGCCGTGCTGACCGTCTCGCTCCATGAGTCGGGCCGTTACCTCTTCCCAGGGACGGGTTTTGTGGAGGAGATGGGCAGCGGCAAGGGAGTGGGGTACTCGGTCAACGTTCCCCTTGCGCCTTACACGGGCGACGACGTGTACCTGTGGGCCTTTGAAGAGGTCGTGCCGCCCGTACTGGGGGCGTTCAAGCCGGACATCCTTGTGACCCAGCTTGGCATCGACACCTACTACAACGACCCCATCACACACCTGGCCCTGACCTCCCGCGGCTATTCACGGGCCGTGGAGCTTCTTGCTCAGCAAGCCCGCACGCTCAACATCCCCTGGCTTGCCCTGGGTGGCGGCGGCTACAACCTCTCAGCGGTAGCCCGTTGCTGGGCGCTGGCCTACGGCATCATGAGCGGCCGGCAATGGCCGGAAAGCGTCCCGCAGGAGACGCCCGTGGAGGTCGTGACGGCGCTGGGCAAAACGACACTGCGTGACAAGGATGCGCCCGCGCTCCCCGCGCAGGTGCAGGAGGCGACCCGCCGCTTTGCCGAGGAGACCATCAAAGAGGTCAAAGCGCGGGTCTTCCCATTCCACGGGCTGAGGGCCTAGCCGGGGCAGGACCGGATGGACACAAGCGGGGCCCGTCTCAAAAGCGGTCGTCGGGGCGGGTTTGAAACCCGGCCCTACATATGCCCGGCCTGGCTTTCGTGACCGAACCCTCGGTTCGCCAGGCTCCTGAGACACACCCTGCCCTGCAACTGTGCCCAGTGCACCGTGCCGCTCCAGGACGCTCACCGGTTCCGGCAGAAAGGGAGCGAGCCGCTTGCTGCAGATCCGGCCTCCTGCCTCCCACACCACCTGCAGCCCTGTGCCCCGCCTTGGCGACCCGCAACAACCGTATCGCTGACTTCCGGTGGTATCCCGTGACTTCCGTAAACTCCGCCGGCATCCGCCCCTTCTCCTTCCGGTCCGCCTTCCTGTACCTCCCCCGTATCGCCTCTGCATACTCGCTCACGCCGCTTCTCCTCATGTTCCCGGAGGGAACATGAGGAGAAGCGGCGTTTACCCCCTCCAGTAACATTTAGTATGTATTATGAGTCAATACGGCCAAGTGACAAGCCGTATCATCCGACGTACAATTGCTCTGTTACAGCTATCTGAGCCCAAGGATAGGCAGGCCCTTTATGGCAGTACAAATACAGCACAAGACCTTCACCGTGGACGAGTACCATCGCATGATTGAGACCGGCATCCTGAAAGATGACGATCGGGTAGAGCTGCTGAACGGAGCGATAGTAACCATGGCCCCTATTGGCAGTAGGCACTTTTCTTCTGTCAACCGGCTGGATAGGATGCTGCAACGACTTCTCTCAGACCGTGCCCTGGTCAGCGCCCAAAGCGCTGTCACCATCAGGCCCGACTCTGAGCCCCAGCCCGATATCGCCCTCTATCGCCTTCGTGAAGATGTATATGCCTCGGGCCTGCCGGAACCCGCTGACACCTTGCTTATCATCGAAGTGGCCGACTCTACGCTCTCCTATGACCGCCACATCAAGGTCCCCCTGTATGCCCGCGCACGCATTCCTGAGCTGTGGATCGTAGACCTCGTAGCTCGTCGCGTAGAGGTCTACAGTTCGCCGTCGCCCGAGGGGTACCGAGAACTGCGCTACGCCAACCCCGGCGGGCGTATCGCGCCCGCCGCCTTCCCAGACATATCGCTTCTTGTGGACGACATGCTGGCGTAGCAGGAGACAAAACAAAGAGTGGGCAGGAGACAACTCCTGCCCACTCTTTGTTCCCGCATTACTTCTTGGGCTTGCCGCTCTGAGGCTTGGTGGCCTCGCATCCGCATTCGGCGCACATGGCTTTCTTCCTCCTTTCCGTCTCCTTGGGTCCTCTTCGTCTGTGTACGAAGCTGAGCCTTCTGTGGATCTACCCAGAATCTATGGGCGCTGGCCCAGCACCTGACCTACGAGACCACTTCAACCGTTCCCTTCATGTTCTGGGGATGGAACGCGCACTCGTACTTGTACTCGTCGGCCTTCTGGAAGGCGTAAGTGACGCTCTGGCCAGGCCGCAGCGGCGCGCTCTTCCAGTCCGATCCATCCAGCAGGTGGACGTTGTGCGTGAAGTTGTCCTGGTTGGTCCAGGTCACCGGCGCGCCTACCTTCACTTGAATCAAGGCCGGCTCGAACTTGTAGGACTTGGCCATGGTCACGCTGTCCGTTGCCACGGACGCAGCGGGCGCCTTGGCTTGTGAGCCGCAGGCCATAGCCAGCAAGGCCAGCGCCACGGTCAGCAGAATCAGTGCTTTCATCGGCGGCCTCACTATCTGTTGCTCGCGACGGGGGCCTTGATGCCGCGCCGGGCCAGGCCCGCGAACACCAGGACAAAGCCCAGCAGGTCAAAGACCTCGGAGATGGTGTGGGCGAACAGGAACACCGTCCAGTCCAGGTGGTAGGTCATGTACGAAACCTCCGCCAGGGCGTAGAGAGCGAATCCCGACCCAAACAGCCTGGCTCCACCACCAAACGAGCGGTAGGCCAGCACAGCGCCGACCACAAAGCCTGTCAGGTGGACCAGCATAAACAGCGGCATCGGAATGTTGTTGACGAACGCGCCAATAGGCATAGTGACCTTTTACTCCTTGCTTGTGTCTTTTCTGGGCCCACTATCGGGTCCAAGCATTCCCTGTACGTATTCCAGCCAGCTCTTGCTCTGGCGTGGCCCAAGGCCGGCCAGCACATCCCTGGCCTCCGGCGACAGGAGCGCTTCCAGCCGCGGCCCCAGGTCCGACAGGACCGTCGCCATGGCGATGGTGTGACGCAGGTAGCCTGCGCTCAGCTCCACGAGCACACTGTTCTTCGTTCGCACCGCCGAACCCTGGCCGTTGCCGGCCACGGCCGCCGCCAGCGCTTCCTCCCCATCTCCCACCAGCACCAGCCACCGGCTCTCGTTGCCGGGGCTCACGCGCCGCCGGTGGAGGCGGCCCACGCAGTGGCCGCAGTTTCCAGGACACCCCGCCATGCAGAGCGTCGTCACCTCCACGCCACGGCTTTCCGCTGCGGCTGTATCTCTTCCTAGCTCGCGGGCCTCCTGCGGCCACACGCCGACGAGCATATCTTTCGCCGCCGCCTCTATGGTTGACCTGGCATGCTCAATGACCCCCTCATAGCCGGACACGTTCCACACGTACCTCTGCTCCAGAGGGACCCCCATGCCTTCCAGGGCTGTCTTCATCGAGTCCAGCGCCCCCTGGTACTTGTCACCCAACCGCTTCACCAGATCGCCAGGGGCAACCGCCGCGTACCGCGTCCCGGCTGGAGTCTCCATGCGAAGCACCGCGCCCTTGTCCTCCAGGCGCTGCAGCACCGCGTAGACGTTGGGCCTCGGGACGCCTGAGGCCTTGGCAAGCTCGTACCCATTCATGGGTTCGCCCTGCAGCAGGGCCACGTAGGCCTGGGCTTCGTACCCGCCAAAGCCGAGAGACTCCAAGGACTTCAGGGGATCGGTCATGTGTTCACCTAGTAGTTGCTGTTAAAACTACTATAGCGCGGGCATGTGGGGATGTCAAGGGGGCCATTTCCATCGGCGCTCCGCTCCGCTATCATACGTCCGACCCTTCGACCCAAACGCACCCCCTCAACAACATTAAGGAGCGTCACATGAACGTGTCTGAAGCCATCGCCCGTATCCTCAAGCAGGAAGGCATCGAGTGGGCCGCCTGCTTCCCCTCCAACCCCCTCATCGAGCCCCTGGCCAAGGAGGGCGTCCGCGTCATCTCCTTCCGCCACGAGCGCGGCGCGGGCATGGCCGCCGACGGCTACTCCCGCCTGAACGACCGCAAGAAGTTCGGCGTCTTCCTGGTGCAGAGCCAGGCCGGGTCGGAGAACGCCATGGGCGCCATCGCCCAGATGTTCGCCGACAATATCCCCGTCCTGGTCATGCCCGGCGCGCCAGGGCTGGACCACATCAGCATCCGGCCCGAGTTCTGGCCCTCCCGCTCCTACGAGCGCTTCGCCAAGCAGACCGAGACCATCCTCAAGGCCGACCAGACCGCCGCCGTCATGCGCCGCGCCTTCCACGCCCTGCGCAACGGCCGTCCGGGGCCGGTCGTCGTGGACATCCCCGCCGACGTGGGCAACATGGATGTCCCCGAGGCCGCCCTGGCCTACAAGTCGCCCACGACCTTGCACCAGGTCCCGACCAAGGGCGACATCCAGGACGCCGTGAAAGCGATGATCGCGGCCAAGCGGCCCGTCATCTGGGCGGGCATGGGCGTCCTGCTGGCCGGCGCTTCCAGGGAGCTGACCGAGCTTGCCGAGTTGCTGGAAGCCCCGGTCTTTACCTCCATGCCCGGCAAGTCCGCCATTGACGAGCGCCACCCGCTTGCCCTGGGCGCGGGCAGCGGCGCGACCACCCTGGCCGCTGTCAACTGGCTCCGCGACTCCGATCTCCTTTTCGGCGCCGGCACCAGCCTTACACTGACGGGCTACGGCCAGCGCATCCCGCCAGGCAAGTTCATCATCCACAACACCCTCAGCCAGGAGGACATCAACAAGGACCAGTCCGTGGACATCGGACTGGCGGGCGACGCCCGGCTGACGCTTGCGGCGATGGTGGAGGAGGTCAAGGCGCAGCTTGGCCCCAACGGGCGCAAGGGCAAGACGACTGTCCCCGCCGAGGTCGCCAAGGTGAAGGCCCAGTGGTACGAGGAGTGGATGCCGGTCCTCACCGACGATACGGAGCCCATCAATCCCATGCGCGTCATCCACGAGATTGACCGCGCCCTGGACAAGAGCCGGAGCATCGTCACACACGACGCCGGCGCGCCGCGGGACATGATGGTCCCCTTCTACACGGCGGGCGCGCCCCACAGCTATATCGGCTGGGGGAAGACCACCCACTTGGGCTACGGCATCCCCCTCATGATCGGCGCGAAGATGGCCTTCCCCGACAAGTTCTGCCTCAACTTCATGGGCGACGGCGCTTTCGGCATGTCCGGCCTGGACATCGAGACATCCGTCCGCGCAGGCGTCCCCATCACCACCGTGGTGCTGAACAACGGCATCATGGCCACGTACCCCGGCGGCTTCCCCACCGCCAAGGCCAAATTCGGCACCACGTTGATGACCGGCGACTACGCCAAGATCGCCGAGGGCCTGGGCGCGGTGGGCATCACCGTCACCCAGCCTTCCGAGGTGGCGGGGGCTATTCGCAAGGCGCAGCAGCTTAACGCCAGCGGCAAGACGGTGTTGATTGACATTCACACCAACCTGGAAGCCCGCCGCTCCAACTTCCGGTAAAGAAGAAGTCAGTTATCAGAAGGGAAGGTTGGATGTGGGCAGTTAAAGGGAAAACGCCTCACCACCTTCCCTCACCACATTCCATCGGGCGGGTATACAGCCTAGCTTGCGGGAATGCATATCTGATGTTGATGGCGGATCACCCAGGGTTTTCGAAGCACCCTCTGGGGG
>JACQUI010000073.1 GCA_016210395.1 Chloroflexota bacterium
CCCGCCCGCCCTGGGGCGCAAGCCTTGCGCCCCTACGGGGACACCCCCACCAGCCCCCGGCAGGGAACGCGGTCCCCGCGCACCTTCCTAATAAGGGCAAATTGATACACTACTAGGTGAGAGTCTCCTTGACCCCGCTGTGCAGAGTGGTATGCTACACTACTTCGCGACAAATAGAAAACGGTGAACGCCATGCTACCTATTACCAGGGAAATTCTGGATATCGTTGACCGCGCGCTTGAAGAGGACCTGGCGTTCCATGACCCGACCACTGCGTGCCTTGTGCCGCCTGACCAGCAGGGCAGGGCAGTGGTCCTGGCCAAGGCTCCGGGCGTCCTGGCGGGCGCGAGCGTCGCGGGCGCGGTCTTTAGCCGGATGGACCCCGCTCTGACGGCGCAGGCCGTGAAACAGGACGGCGAGAGGCTGCGGCCCGGCGACCACATCCTCCACATTGAGGGCCCGGCGTCCGGCATTCTGCGGGCGGAACGCACCGCTCTTAACCTCATCCAGCGCATGAGCGGCATCGCCACGCTGACGTCGCTGTATGTGAAGGCGGTGGAAGGCTATCCCGCGCACATCGTGGACACGCGAAAGACCGCGCCCGGGCTTCGATACCTGGACAAGTATGCGGTGCGCATGGGCGGCGGACGCAACCACCGGCTGAACCTGGCCGATGGCATCCTGGTCAAGGATAACCACATTGCTGCGCTTCAGGCGCGGGGGGTCTCGCTGAGGGAGACCGTGGAGCGCGCGGTGAAGCTGGCGCCCCACACGCTGAAGGTTGAGGTGGAGGTGGAGACGGTGGAACAGGCCCGGGAGGCGTTGGAAGGCGGGGCCCACATCCTGCTGCTGGACAACATGAACGTGGAAGACATGGCAGAGGCGGTGGCGCTGGCCAAGGGCCGCGCCATGACCGAGGCCTCCGGCGGCATTACGCTGGAAACGGTGCGGGCAGTGGCCCAGACCGGAGTGGACATCATCTCCGTCGGCGCTCTGACGCACTCGGTAGCCGCGCTGGACATCAGCCTGGACTTCCAGCCATAGGGGGACGCGCCCCCACCTCAATCCTCCCCTGCAAGAGGGGAGGATGCTATTGTTTGGGTAAGGATAGGAATGCCGGCGATATTCGAGTACGACTTCATGGTGCGCGCGCTGATCGGCGGCACGATGGTTGGCGTTGCTGCGCCGGCGTTGGGCACGTTCCTGGTGTTGCGCAGGCTGTCGCTGATTGCCGACACGCTTTCTCACGTTGCCCTTATGGGCGTGGCCATCGGGTTGCTGACCCGCTCCATGCCTGTCCTGGTGGCGTTGGGCGCGACGACCGCCGGGGCTGTGGCCATCGAGCAGCTTCGACTGCGCCGCATGTTGCCGAGCGACGCTGCGATGGCGGTGTTCCTCTATACCGCGCTGGCCGTGGCGGTGGTGGTCATCAGCCTGGCGGGCGGGTTCAACGTCGGCCTCTTCACGTACCTCTTCGGCAGCGTCCTGACGATTGACGCCAATGACATCTGGCTTGCCTTCGGCCTGGCGGTGGTTGTTCTGGTTTTTGTGACGTCGTTCTACTCTGAGCTCGCCCAAAGCTCCTTTGACACCGACCTTGCACGTACGACGGGCGTGCCGGTAAACGCCGTCGGCATCGCCCTGGCGGTGCTGACAGGAGCAGCGGTTACGCTCTCTATGCGCATCGTGGGTGTCCTGCTGGTGGGGGCGCTCATTGTCATTCCTGTGCTGATAAGCCTGCGCCTTGCGCGTGGGCTGCGGATGGCGCTGGTCCTCTCGTGCGGGCTGGGCGTTGTCAGCGTTCTTGCGGGGCTGACCGTGGCGTTCTATGCCGACCTTGCCGCCGGCGGAGCGATTGTGCTGGCTGCCGCGTGCCTTCTGGTGGCGACGGAGGTGGGCGCGCTGGTGGTGAGGAAGCTGCGTTAGGCGCGCCCTTCGCCGAGCGAGGGCTGTTGGGAGGCAATGGCAATACGCGGTTCCAGCGCTTCAGCCCGAAGGCGAGGGCATATACGCACCCTGAAGGTCATGAACAAAATAGCGTAGTAGTTTCCGGGTGGTACGCTTCACCCTCACCTTAGTCCTCTCCCCTCAAGGGAGAGGAGAG
>JACQUI010000083.1 GCA_016210395.1 Chloroflexota bacterium
CCCCCAGCGCCTCTGGGCGGGCGGGTGGCCGCCCTCTGCGCACCTGCCTTCGCTTCGATGTCATGCCCTGGGACTGGCGGCGCCCCGCCGCCTGCGAAAGCTCAGCATGACAAAAAGGGGATTTCCGAAAAGCAAATGCCGTCATTCCCAGGGAAACGGAAGAGCCCAGCATCCGGCGGGGAGCGCCGGACGCTGGGCTCGGCTGAGGTGGTTGGTTACCCTGCTTTCCCGGTTGAGGACAGCATCCTCTCGCTAGTTTTCAGACTCGCGCGGGTACGGCGGCACGTAGGGGTCGGAGATCTTGTGCACGCTCTCCACAGAGAACTCCCGGTTGACGCCATGACACACCTTGCAGGTCTCCACCTTGTTGACGTCGAACGGGTCGGTCGAGCCGTTGTATGCAGTATTGATCTCGGCGTGGGCCTGGGCGCTGTCGCTGTCATGGCAGGCCATGCAGGCCAGGCGGGACGGCTCCGTCTTCCAGGTGCCCGTGGTCTCGGCAGTGTGGCACTTCTGGCAGTTGCGCACGTCCTGGGGGAAGATTGCCTCGGCGAACTGGTTGGGGTTGCCGGCGTAGACATCCTCCGGATAGTTCAGGTAGGCGCCAAAGTGGACGCCGTGCACCCTCGCCGCGATGGGTTTGGCTCCATAGCCGCTCCACCCACTGGTGGAGGTGCCGCCCGTCCGGGCGAAGCCCTCGCCCGTGCCGGACCGGTTGTAGTCGTGGCAGGCCTTGCACCAGTCGGTGTCAAAGGGCTCGGCGTGGATCGGGCCCGCGTCCAGGTGCCAGAGGTTCTTGCCGTGACACTCCGTGCAGTTGGTGGCAACCTTTTTGTCTTCTGTCGCCGTGCCCACCTGGAAGCTTATCAGGCCGATAGCGGTCTTGGCCATGTCCGTGAACTTGCCCGCCACCGGCAGCGTGTACATGTGCACAAAGTACGTGCCGGCCTTCAAGCCCGCCACATCGTCCAACTGGTAGGTGATGTTCCCGACGCTGCGCGTGACCGCCGGGTCGGTGTAGGCCGTAGCGGACGATTGCTTGCGCAGGTCGTTGGGCTGCGTGCTGGCATTGGCCGCGATGACGTAGGGCTCCATGGTGACGCCCGAGGTCATGCCCACCTGCACGCCGTGCTCAATAAGGGGCAGGCCTATTTGCTTCCAGCCCATCTTGGCGCTGACGGCGCTGGTGTATATCTTGAAATAGGAGCTATCGCCCGTGAGGTTGCTCCTGATGTTCACCGTGCCGGCGGTGTTGTTGGACGTGATGGTCAGGTTCGCGGCATCCGTCAGGTTGGCCTTCAGCCAGTCACGCACCTGGTCGGGCGTCTGGAGGCCCACAGGGGCTGCGATTTCCTGCACCGCGTTCCCATGGATGGCGATCTTCAAGGTATCGCCTGCAGCGAAGGTCCATCCTTTTGTGGGCGTCCCTGAAGCCGCGATGCTGTTGGTGACGGAGGCGCTGAGCTTGGAGTTGCCGTTCTTGGCGGAGTTGGTCAGCACCGGCTTAGAGTACAGACGCGGGCCGTAGACGAACAGCGCTGCTGTGGAGAAGTTGGTGGTGTCCACCTTGGTGTGGTCTATGGGGTTGCCTTTGGAGTCCTTGACCACGATGGTGACCATCGGCTTCTCGCCGGCAACGTAGAACTTGCCGTTGGCCGGCGGCGTCATGGTCAGCACCACCTCATCCACCACTTGCGATACCTTGTGGGACAGGGAGATTGGTTTGGTGGTCAGCCCCGGCGTGTCGCCGGCGGTGTGGCAGGTTGTGCACTTCGTCTCATCGGGCTGCGGGTCGCCCTGGTGGGCCTTGTAGCCCGCGGGCATAGCGGCAACCTCGCCGTACCACGTGTCGTCATGGCAAGCGTTGCAGGCCAGCTTGGAGGGCTGGGTCTTCCAGCGGTCGTCGGTGTGGCAGGTCGTGCAGTTCTTGACGTTGTTGGGGAAGATGACACCGGTGTAGTCCCTGAAGACGCCGGTGGTAGGGTCTGTGTTGATGGGATTCGACAGATGCTCGCCCATGTGGACCCCGTGGACACGCCGCACGATCTGATCTGGCACCCTAGATTTGTCAACAGGCGAGGTGAAGGCCGCATACCCTTCGTTGTTGTGGCAGCTTTTGCAGGTGCGCACCGGGAAGGCATCTATGGATGGGCTGCCGTAGGGGCTTCTCGCCGAAACATCGGTGTGGGCCAGGTAGATCTGGCCGCTCTGCGCGCCTTTGTGGCAAGCGGCGCACTTCTCTGTTTCCACAATCTGCTTCTCCACTGTGGCTGTCCCTAGCTGGAAATCAGCCAGTGAGAAGGCCTGGTTGACCGGTGGGTTGCCCTTCTTGACGGCGCGCAGGGAAGCGGTGTACGTGCCTGGGGCCTCGTCGGTGACCGCGTTGAGCTGGTAGGTGAGGGTATTGTCCTTGATCTGCAAGGCAGTGCCGGTGAGGAAGTCAATGTAGTGATGGGGCGTCTTGGTACGGTCGGTGGTAGCGCCAAGGAGCTTGACCGCCGTGACGGTCTTGTTTGTCTCCTGGGGGCCGTACATATAGAGGTTAAGGGTAGCGAAGTCTCCCTTGGTCAGAGGAGCGCCGTCCTTGTCCTTGAGCGTGACGGTGACGGTGGGCTTCTCGCCCGCGACGAAATGCGTGCCGTTGGCGGGCTTTGACACGGCGAGGGTCACGTTCATGCCCGTTTCCAGGCCGGGCACGATTCCAGGCGCGCCCGGCTCACCCTTGGCGCCCTGCGGGCCAACGGGGCCTTGCTCACCCTTGAGGCCCTGTGGGCCAATGGCGCCTTGCTCGCCCTTGGGGCCCTCGAGACCCTGAATGCCTTGGATGCCGGCCTGGCCCTGAGGGCCTTGCTGTCCCGTGAGGCCAGCCTCACCCTGACAGGCCACCAACACGAGAAAGAGGAGAGGAGCGAGCAAGAACAGGAGGAAGAACGACGGGACGAAAATCGAACGATGGGCGACCGAACTGAACCGCAACATGGGCACCTCCTTCACAGAGGAACCAACGAAGCGCCGGCAGACGCCAGAAACCGAAGGATTGTGCGGCGATTCACAACCCGTCATAACTCTAGCACTGAGACGTGAATCTCCGCAAGGTTCACTCGCATCAAAAGCTTTCGTGCGTCCAGCGACGGAAAGCGATGCACTAGTGCAGATGCGATATTCAGGAGTTATTCAGGACGCGGGGGCTGTGCGAGGGCAAATGTTGGTGGGAAGCGGTCTAGCTTTGGTGCGGCAGACCCTATAGGTGCTGGCTCACCCCAGGGCGCCGCTTGTTTCGGCGGTCCAATTGGCGGCAGCTTGCACAGCAGGGGAAAAAGGTGCAAGGCAGGTTGCAAGAGCGTGTCTCAGGAGGCGAGATGTCGCTCGGAGCCTAACGATTGTTGAACGTAGACGGCACGTAGGGGCGCAACATGCTGCGCCCCTACGCCAAATGGGCAGCGAAGGCAATCGCTACGGCCGGCTTGCCATGACCTCTTCCAGCAGTTTGGCGCGGTCGAGGTACCTCTGGCCGTTGGCGGTGGAGTAGTAATCGCCGCCCATGTAGAGGATTGGGCGCTGGCTGTCCAGGTCAAGCATCATGCCTTCGTTGTAGGCCGAAGGCTCGTACTGGACTGCCAGTATCTCGCCCATAAAGAGGTCATGGTCGCCGTACGTGTGGCGGGCGATGACCTTGCACTCGTACGAGGCGAGGGCGTCCTTCAGGACGGGAGCGCCGACCTTTGCGCCGGGGCTAGCCTCTATCCCGAACGCCCTGAACTTGTCCACATCTTTGCCGCTGCATGCGGCCACGCGCGCGATGAGGGCTCCCATCTCAGCGGGCATGAAGTTGACGACGAACTCGCCGGACTGGGTGATGAGCTGGTGCGAAAATCGCTTGGGTGAGATGGAGACCATGTAGTACGGCGGATGGTGGGACATGGCGGTGTGCCATGCCACGGCCATTGCGTTGGCCTTATCCCCTGCGCGGGTGGTGACAACGGTGGCGCTGGATGGGTAGTGGAAGTAGAACTGGTCTATCTGGGTCTTGACGATCTTGGACACTGGGTTCCCCTTTCTGGAGGTTAGGACGTCGGAACGGTGCTTGTGGGGCGCGCGGGTGGCGCAGGACGCTTCGTCATGATGAAGAAGATAGATCCGAGGCCGCTGACTACCGCAAGGATGAGGAAGCCCTGGACGTAGTCGCCCCGGGTGTCCGCAAAGTAGCCGGCAATGAGCGGCCCCGTCATAGAGCAGGCGGTGGTGATGATCGCGGCGACGCCGCTAATTGCGCCGAAGGAGGACCGCCCGAAGTAGAGGCCCCGGAGCGAGCTCATCATGGGGCCGCGCATGCCCCAGAAGAGGCCGTAGAGGATGGCGAAGAGGATGACCTGCCATAGGGACGTGGCCAGGGCGAAGATGACCAGCGCGATGGACGTGCCAATCATGCAGCCCACTGCGAGGTAGCGCATGTCGTTCCTGTCGCCGAGGATGCCGCCCAAGATGCGCCCGACGACGGTTGCCACGCCCAAGACCGCAACCATAACGCCGACAGCCGAGGAAGAGAGCCCGACGCCCTGCTCGGCGTGGGCGAACTGGTGCACCGTGACCGCAGAGATGATCATGACGGCCATGCCGTGACCGAGGCTGATGAACCAGAAGCTGCGGGTGCGCATCGCTTCCTTGAGGGTGAAGTCGACGGCAGGGCTGGAGTCGGACTCTTTGCCGTTGTGCTTTGCGTCTGAAGAGCGATAGGAGCTAGGCGGCACGCCGTCTGGGAACGTGCCGTAGGGTTCGGGGGCGCGGCGCACCACGAAAGCGATGGGGATGCAGGTGACCCAGATGAGCACGCCGCTGGCGATGGCTGTAGCGCGCCAGCCGAAGGCGGAGAGGCCGATGAGGAGCAGCGGGATGATGAAGATGCCGGCGAAGCCGTTGCCCGTCTGTGTGAGGGCCATGGCAAGGGTGCGCTTGCGCTGGAACCAGTTGTTGAGGGCGACGAAGAGAGCGATGGAGCCGGAAAGGCTTGCGCCGACGGCGATGATGACGTAGGCGAGGTAGTAGCTCCAGAGGGAGTTGATGAAGCCCATGGCGACAAGGCCTGCGCCGAAGATGACGCTCCCGATGACCATGATCGTCCGGGGACCAAGCCAGTCCACCAGGAATCCTTCTATGGGGCCAAGGAGGCCGCTTTCGAGCTGCATGAGGGAGCGCCCGCCTGCCAGGGCGGTCTTGGTCCAGCCGAACTCCTTCTCCAGGGGGACAAGGAATGCGCCGAGGCCCTGGCCGCCGAGGCCTGTACCGAGCATCTGGAGCACCATGCCGGCCGCGACGATGACCCAGCCGTAGAAAAGGGTGCGCGTCTTGCCGAGCACCGATGTTTGGATCAACTGTGACTTCCTTGGGCTAGCCGTTGGAGAGCATTCAGAGGATTATACACCAGCTTCCCCGCCGGCCTGTCGGCCCCATTGCTCCACTCGGGCCACGGTCTTGTTTGTCATAAGGCGGCTCCCTCTGGCGAGCCACCGTATGACAACACTGGACGGAGAGGACTGGACGGGCTACTTGGCCACGATCTCGTATTTGATATTCCAGTTGGGGTTGCGGTTGATGGCCTGGAGCATTGCCTCGATCTGCTGCTTGTCCCACTGGACGCCCTCGAAGTTGCTGGCGTGGAGGCAGAGGCGGCATCCCCCGGCAAACTTCTCCGTGTCTGCGCCCGCCAGGTTGGCCCCCTTGAGCCGGATCCTGTGCATGTTGACGCCCTTGAGGTTGGCGCCTTGCAGGTCGGCGCCCTCGACGATGGCGTTGGTGAGCATCCCATCGGTGAGGTCTGCGCCGCTGAGCCTGGCGCCGGTGAGGTTGGCGCGGCCCAGGTCGGCCTTCCCCAGCCTGGCATTGGAGAGGTCAACGCCGCTGAGGTCCAGGTTTGCGCCCAGGGACTGGTCTGCCTGCCTGCGCTTGTTGAACTCTGCTACGTCTCCCAGGAGCAGTTTGACGACGTCTGCCTTTTCCATGATGTGCCTCCTGATTGATTGCTGTTGCTGTTTGCGGTTGACGACCCACCCCTGGAAGAAAACTCTTTGCGTGGGGTCCCAAGTTTGATGCCACGGGCGTTGCTGTGGGTGTAGGGGCGAGGCAACGCCTCGCCCCTACGAGGAGTGGTGATGTGCGGTCTCTCTCCTGGGGAAGGCGGGACTGCTACTCCGAAGGGGTTTCGGCGGCGGCGTTCCTGCCGGCGATACGTCCGAAGGCCAGGCACTCGCCGATGTTGCCGGTGCCCTGGTACAGGTAGCTGAAGATGGAGCCGAGCTCGCCGGCGCTGTAGAGCCTTGGGATGGGAGCGCCGTTGGGCCGCACGATCTGCGCCTTCTCGTTGCGCCGGGGGCCGCCCTGCGTGTTGAGCATTGAGGGAGACAACTCCACGGCGTAGAAGGGAGCCGCCTTGATGGGCGAGAGCATCTTGGTCCTGCCGAAATCCGTGTCCTTGCCCACGTCGCAGAGCTGGTTCCACCGGCTGACGGTTTCTTCCAGTGTGACGGCGGGCTGGCCTACAATCCCTGCCAGGGCGGAAAGGGTATCGGCCTTCTTGATCCAGCCTTTGGCTACCTCCGCGCGGTTGTCGGCGCTCCATTCGTACCGGTCCACGAGGGGATTCCACCCGGAGGCGGCGGCCTTGTTGTACAGGGACCCGGCGGAGAACAGGGTGTGGTCGAACACCATGAACATAGGGCATGGCGTTGGGTAGGGCGCCCAACGGCCATTGGTCTTCACCTTGCCGTGCATGGTGCGGCGCTTCTCATCGGCAAAGCGCTTGCCGTCCACGCCGATGATAATCATGCCGCCGGGGATTTCGCCGGTGGGGCCCAGGGGCCGCAACGGGAACGTGGTCTTGTACTCGGGGACCTTCAAGGCCATGGAAGGGCCGGCGTAGTTGTTCATGTGCCAGAGGTCGGCTCCGATCTCCATCGCCATGCGCACGCCGTCGCCCTCATTGTATGGCGTGCCGGTCGTGTAGCAGTAGGGAACGCCGGGGAGGTAGTTCCTGATCATCTCCTGGTTGTTCTCGAAACCGCCGCAGGTCAGGATGACCCCCCTGTTGGCCTTGATGTAGAGCGGCTTGCCTCCATGCTGGGCGCGGACGCCGAGCACCTCTTTGGTGACCGGGTTCTGGACCAGCTCTACGGCGGGGGTCTCGTAGAGAATCTCAATGCTCCGCTGGTGGACCGCATTGGCAAAGGCTTTCCATGTGTTGGAGAAGCCAAGAATAGAACCGTGGTGAAACTTGTGGACGCTGTCTGACCCCGGAAGCTCCGGGTACTCGATGCCCTCAGGCTGGTGCTGGTGCTCCTGCGGGTCTCCGCCAATGCTGGCGAGCCAGTCGTTGTTCTTGCAGTTTTCCTCGGCCCAGACCCTGGCCATCTCCTGGGGAACGGTAAAGGGGCCGCACATGGCGTTGAGGTACTGGATAGCTTTCTCTGCCGAGTCGGTGAAGAGGTAGCCCTGGCCGGCGACCCTGGTGTTGCCGCCCTCCTGCCCTTTAGGGGCCTTCTCCAGCATGAGGACGCGGGCGCCCGCATCGTGCGCGGTGACGGAGGCGGCTGCGCCTGCGCCTCCGAAGCCGACCACCACGACATCGGCTTGGCGGTCCCATGTTGCTGGACGTGAAGGCTGGTTCTGCATAGTTCCCCCTTTGCGGTGGTTGTCATCGGCGAACGGGCCCGCCGGGTCGGGACGCGGAGCCGGGGCGGGCCGGCAAACATCTGCGTAGTTATAGCATGTCGGGTGCGGCGGCGCAACGTGGGGGCCCGGGGAAGCGCCTGGCTCGCCTCCTCTCTGGCCGCTCCCGCCGCAACGCCAGGCTAACCACAGGACTTGAGTAACCTTTCAGGCAGCGTGAGTTGTTGCCCTGCCATCCGCCACTGGCGCAACGCCACGCTCGCAGCGTACCCTTCACCTGCGCCCATCCTGACAACCATCTCATTCGCCTTCTCCGGCTCTTCCCCCGCCCACAGACGATTCGTTCCTCCCAAAAATAAAACGAATCGCAGATACAAACCCAAGCTAAGAAAAGCCCCCGAAGATGGTGAAAACGAATCCCTCCCCCGTCGGGGATACCTGGTCCCCCAGCGCCCGCTCTCTTCGACGAGCCGGTTCCCCCTTCCATCGCGTCAGCGCGAGCCGGAAGGGCTGTTCGCGAGGAAAGGCGCCTTCTGGATTGAGCGTCTAGAGGCCAGCCACTGTTGTGCCCCCCTTATGCTGAAGGAAAGCGTCCGTTGATCTTGTGGGAGGTGGGGCATGGTGAAGGTGCTGACGGACCTGCTCGGTCGCCTGGGGTTTGGACGCGTCCGCAACATGCCGCCGCACCGTGACGTCGTCATCGTCGCATCGCTGCTGGCGGTTGGGGTCGTGGCCTGGGGCTACCTCTTCCACACCAGGGTGCTGGGCGAGGAAGACGTCAGCCTCAGGGGCCCGCTGGTGCACCTGGCGACGGACGGCTTGCTGGCCTTCCCCGTGGCCTTTCTGGCTACAGTGCTTGGCCTGTGGTGCGCCGGGCGATGGGGATCGAGGCTCAAGCCGGGGCGCCGCCTGTTGCTTGGAGCGGGCCTGGTCACGCTCTTCTTTGGGATCGTGTTGCCCCCCTCTGTTCTCCTGCACGGGTACCTGGACACCTCTGTCTTTGGCGAGTGGAGCATTCCCCACGGAGCGGAGGACCAGGGCCTCCTTGGCCTGTTGCTCCATGCTCTGCGAGACGCCCTCCTGAGCCTTGCCGTCGTACCGCCGATGGCGGTGGTTGGACTGGCCCTGGCCGTGCTGGCGGGCCGCAAGACAGAGGACGTAGAGCCCAGTGAGGAGCCGGTTGGACCGGCAGGGCCAGTTGGGGGAAGCAGGGGTCTCTTCGAGCGCGAAGCGAACAGGCGTGAGGTGCTGAAGTACGGTGGAGCGGGCGCTACCGTCCTGGCTCTGCAGGCCGCAGGGCTGGTGAGCTGGCCGGCGTTCGTGCGGACATCTCCCCGCGCTACGATATCCAGCCCGTCGGTGGAGCCGTTCCGGTTGCCGCTGAGGATCGCGCCGGTGATCCAACCCCTGCGTTCCGTGCGGACCAGGGACTTCGCCAATCCCCAGGACTTGCTGACTCTGGCCGAGCAGGGCATCGAGATCGGCGAAGAGGCCGATTTCTACGTTGTCAGGCAGATGGTGAGCCACGGTGAGATCCTGCCCGGCCTACGGACCACGTTCTGGGGGTACAACGGCATGACCCCAGGCCCCACGTTCCGCGTGCGCGAGGGCCGGCCTGCCATCGTGCGGCAGGTCAATGAGCTGCCTGTGCGCACGGCGACGCACCTCCACGGCGCCGATGCCCCAGCAGCGTCCGACGGTCGTCCTATTGACCTCGTTGCGCCTGCGCCGGAGTTCGCGCGGCCCCTGGGCGCCGGCGAAGCCACCGGCTGCGGCGAGGAGCCTGGGGAGGAGGAGTTCGCCACCCTTTACCCGGGCTTTCAGGACCACTTCTACCCCAACATCCAGGAAGCGGAGCCGCTGTGGTACCACGACCACGCCATGCACCGGACCGGACGGAACGTGTACATGGGCCTGGCCGGGTTCTACCTGATGGAGGATGCCCAGGAGCAGAGCCTGCCCTTGCCTCGCGGCCGGTTCGATATCCCGCTGGTTATCCAGGACAAGTTGTTTGCCCGGGACGGCTCCCTGGTGTTCCCGTGCAATGGGGATATCCCGGAACGCCAGGGCGTGTTCGGCGACGTCATCCTGGTCAACGGCACGCCCATGCCGTTCCTGCGTGTGGCGCGGCACAAGTACCGCTTCCGGCTGCTCAACGGCTCCACGGCCAGAGTGTACCGGCTGGCCCTCAGCACGGGCGACCCGCTGATCGTGATTGCCTCGGACGGAGGCTTGCTGGCTTCGCCGGCCGCTGTGGAAGAGCTTTCGATCGCCATGTCCGAGCGGTACGAGGTGGTCATTGACTTCGCCAGGTACCCCATCGGCACGAAGGTGGTGCTGGAGAACCACTTTGAGCCTGCATTTGGCGACAACGTGGACGCTGAGCGGACCCGCCGGGTCATGCGCTTCGACGTGGTGGAGGACGCGGAGGACCGCACGTCTATTCCCGATGACCTGAGGCCCCTACGGCCGTTGCCCGTGCTCCCCGAGTCCTCTGCGGTGAGGACCCGCGACTTCCGCTTCGAGCGGCAGGGCGGGTTCTGGGCCATCAACGGGAAGATATTCGAGAAAGAGCGGTTTGACGCGGAGCCGAAGCTTGGCGACGTTGAGATCTGGCGGTTCATCAACAAGGCTGGAGGCTGGGTGCACCCCGTACATCCACACCTGGTGGAGTTCCGGACGCTGGACAGGAACGGAGAGAGGCCTCGTCCGGAGGAGAGCGGGCGGAAGGACTCCATTCTTCTAGGCGAAAACCAGGAGATACGGGTCATCATGAAGTTCCAGCACTTCAAGGGGCCGTACGTGTTCCACTGCCACAATATCGAACATGAGGACCACGATATGATGACCCAGTTCCGGGTGGTGTAGGTGGCGAAAGGGAGTCGGCGGCTACTTGCCTTCACCTGTTACCGCGCGCCAGTCGAAAGTCACGCCGCTGGCGCCGGGATCTGCGTCCACATGAATAGTGAACTGGGTTGGCGTCAAGGCGCTCACCCAATACCACCCGACGGCATTTGTGGGCTTGTTCGTAGGAGTGAGTTGGATTCTTGTGGGAGCGCTGGCCAATCCGTGGCCTACGACAATGGCTGTTTGGCCGGCGCCGATGGCCGCGGTCCCAGAGTTCTCTGTGACATACCCCGTGTTCCTGTAGACGTCCAGCTTGCCGGCTTTGAGCGTAACGATTGGGGCAACAGTGAAGATGTTGTCTTTGATCCTTACCTGATTCTCCCGCAAAAACCCTCCAACGCATCATAATGTGTAAACTCGTCAAACAACCGGTACAAGATGTACTATCCAATGCTACGCGTCTCGCAACATATGGCGTCATTTGGAAGAGCCAAAA
>JACQUI010000084.1 GCA_016210395.1 Chloroflexota bacterium
AAGAAGGTTGACGACGACAACTACTGCGTCCGCGTCCAGTACAACAGCAAGGCCAATCAGCCCGATGTGATGCTGGAGCGGTGGACCCAGCCCCCAGGGGACACCTGGGAGACCACCGACATCTGGGTGGACAGCCCTGTGAACGGCTACGGAACGTACCGCTACGGCATGTGGAACGACCTCTCCGGCAATGCCGTCCCCGTGGGCAACGGCGATGACCCGGCCATCGGGCAGGTCAACCGCTTGTACGCCCGCGTCCGCAACGTCGGCACCTCTGCTGCGACAAACGTGGTCGTGAACTGGGAGATCACCGATCCGCCTGGCGTCGGCATCGCCGGCGCAAACGGATGGGCAGCCGTCGGCAGCGCCAACAGCGCCGCCTTCCCCGGCCTTGCGAACATCGCCGCCGGCTCGTTCGTGGACGTGTACGTCGAGTGGACGCCCAACTTCGCCGTCTCACCCGCAGACCTGGCCGCCGGCACCTTCTCCTTCCACACCTGCGTACGCGTCAAGCTGAACGCTGTGGCGGGCGAGCTCGTCCTGGGCAACCAGGACGGCGATGGCGAGCAGGAGAACATCAGCTACTTCCAGGCTGCGCCTGCTGCCGGCGGGCCCGTCTACGACAAGTTCATCCGCCTGCGCAACGACAGCCTCGTCGCCAGGAAGTTCTTCGATCTCAGCTACAAGAGCAACCTGCCTGCCGCTTGGGTGTTGGAGGTCAACGGCGGCGTCACAGGCGTGGAGCTGATGCCCGGTGAGGTGAAGGATATCCCAATCTTCATCAAGCCCCAGGGCCCAGCCGTGGTAGGCAGCAAATTCGGCGTGGACGTCCAGGCGGCCAGCTTCAGGTCCCTTCCCAACGACAAGAAGCCGACCGACAGGCACCCTGAGTACAAGAAGCTCGGCGGCGTCCACGTGGAAGCAAGGGTCCTCACGCCTGTAAAGGTGGCTTGCAACGCGAAGAAAGACGGCTCCAAGGTTGTCGTCACCGGCAGGCTGGAGGTCAAGGACTTTGCGAAGTACTACAACAAGAAGAAGCCCCTCAAGGTGATGATCGAGGGCGTCACCGCCTCCGGGAAATTCATCCCCGCCAGCTCAGCGGTCGTCATAGTGGATTCGAAGGGCAACTTCAGAGGGTCGTTTGCTCTCAATGAGAAGGACCCGTCGGCCAAGGCGGTCTGCCTCTTTGCGGGCACCACCGAGCTCGCCAGCGCCTCCAGCGGCCTTATCCCGATAAAATAGCGCTTGGCAGGCCAAGAAACATTTGTAGGGGCGGGTTTGAAACCCGCCCCTACCGTTTTGGTACATTGCAACAAACAACGCTCGGTCCCAACCGTGGCGATGTCCTATGCACCCCTTACATCCACGGCCAGGGCACAGAGCGGCGCGGCCCCGGGTAGGGGAACACCGGCCGCTGGAGCATACCCTCCACTCGACGGCAGAAGGCCTCGACCTCTGGCTGGCTCAGCCAGTCCGCCATCTCGTCCCTGAACCCGCCGGGGGTCTCCATCCCCTCCGCCAGCCGGGCTATGTCCCTCGCGATCCACTCTGGGACGGGCCGCCCAGCATAGTCCCAGATCACGGTGCGCAGCTTGTTCTCCCAATGAAACGTGATGCCGTGGTCAATGCCCCACACGCGCCCGTCCAGCCCCAGCAGGCAATGGCTTGCCTTGCGGTCGGCATTGTTGGCGATGACGTCGAAGACGCAGAGCTGCTGTACGCGATCAGGATGGCTTTCCCGCAGCGTGAAATAGCTGGCCTGCGGGTCCGTCTCAACGAAGAGCTGTACGGAGCCGACGCCGAACTTCCCGTCGCGTGTAACGGTGTACGGCACTAGGCCCCATCCGAGCGCCTCGCTAAGGCGATAGGCCAGGAACTCGCGCAGGTAGAGCGTGCCTTCAGGGAAGTCCCACAGGGGGGCCTCGCCTTTGCGAGGCTTGTAGACGGCGCGCACGGACCGCCCTTTGCGGTCGCCGATGGTGACAAAATAGGTGTAGTTGGACCCCTGAGGCGCAAGCTGGCAGTCCCGCATCTCCCCTTCGGCCAGCAAGCGGACTATGTCAGATGGTGGGACCGTTGTATTGGGGCCCAAGCTCCACCCCTCAGATAGGCTTGGTCTCCCCAAGGACGGAGTGGCCGTTGTGTTTGGGGCAAACGTGCTTCTCGTTTGAGTTCATGGGAGCGCCGCACAGAGGACACGCCGGCCGTCCCGCTGCGCACACTTCCAGCGCCTCGTCTGCCAGCGCATCCATCATCTGCTGATCGGCTGCCAGGCTCAAACGCGGCAGGGAATGCTCGGGCTCCTCCGCCTCGTTCGCCACGAAGATAAACAGCCCCGTCCCTTCGTCGAACCCGATGGCCAGGCGGCCCACCTGGAACTCCAGCGACAGCGGCACATCCGAGCTCGGCACTGCGCCGCCGCGCGCCGCCGGCCGTTTCCGCTGCCGTTGAGCTTCCTCTACCTGGTCTATGAGGTTCTTTACCGCTAGAGCCAGATTGAAGAGCTGCTCCTTTTCCAACCACACCACAGCCGTTGCGCCGTTGGCTGCCTCAACAAGCAGCCGGAATCGCCGCGATCCGGGCTGCCCCACAGCGCTCGCTTTGATGCTGGCCACCCTGCCGAACTGATAGCGCGCCTCAGTCATTCAGCTATCCTGGTGAATTTCCCCCCACTGTATGTTGGCCCACATCCAAAGTCAAGGAACTTTCCTCTAGAGGCCTTCCTGTTTTCTGTTCCGGCCCCGCTCCTTGCGCATGCAGGGTCGGCGAGGCAAATTGTCATTCTAGAGCGAGGGGGTCAATGGACCTCTGCTGCACCCTTTCACCTACACTACCACACCCCAAGATACAAGAATCCCCAACGACGAATCGCCTTTCGCAGGGCCACGGCATCGGCCCGTGCTTGCCCACTCTCCCCCGCACGAGCCCCCATAAGCGGCATGGTCCATTGACGTCAACTCCCCAAAGACTCTCCTCTAGCCCTGCTTCTCCTGGACGCATATACTAGACGCAAGAGGCCAACGACATGATCCCACCTCCTCAACGCCAGCTCCCCATATTCCCCCTCAGCTCCGTCCTCTTCCCGCAGATGATGCTTCCCCTTCAGGTCTTCGAGGACCGCTACAAGAGAATGCTGCGCGACTGTCTGGAGGCCGATTCCCGCTTCGGCGTCGCCCTGATCAAGGAGGGTGCGGAAGTGGGCGAGCCGGCCACGCCCCATACCATCGGGACGGTCGCGCGCATCCGCCGCGTCAGCCCCGGCGAGGACGGACGGTATGGCGTGCTGGTGCTGGGCGAGCGGCGCTTCCGCATCCGGGAAATGCTCCAGTGGAAGCCCTACGAGAAAGCTGTGGTGAGCTTCCCCGTCGAAATCGAAGGCGATCCGCCCATGTCCACCAACGAGGTGGAGGCCATTCGTTACAAGGCAGCCGTCTTCCTTCGCACGCTCTTGGGCCTCCAGGGAGGCTGGAGCCGGAAGGTGGAGTCGCCCACCGATCCAATTGACCTCAGCTACTACATCGCCTCCGTCACGCGCGGCGACCCTCGCAGGCAGCAGGAAATCCTGGAGGCCCTCTCCGCGCGCAAGCGCCTGGAGCTGTTGCTGCCCCTCATCGAATCCGGCGCAGAAGCCAACACCAAAGAGATGCAGGAGCGGTTCCTTCTCAAAGGGACGCGCCTCAACTAGAGTAGTGATTCCGTTCGCCCTAAGCCTGTCGAAGGGCGCATTCGTGGTCCGACAAGCTCACCACGAACGCACACCGCAAGAGCGCCCGCATGTGGGGCACGGTTGCCGCGTTCCTGTTCCTGCCTCCGGCCCCACCCCTACCGTCTGGTGCTATAATAGTGCGAGTTTGCGTCCGCCTGCCCACAGACAGGCATTCTCACACGGCGCGCGCACCAGGAGGAGATTGGATGGACTTGGGACTTAGGGGGAAAGTCGCTATCATCACGGGCGGCAGCGAGGGCATCGGCAAGGCCGCCGCAACAAGCCTGGCACAGGAAGGGGCCAGCGTCGTCATTTGCGCCCGCCGCAAAGACGTGCTGGACGCCGCCGCCCAGGAGATCCGGGGCAAGACCGGCAGCAAGATCCTCGGCGTGCCCGCTGATGTCTCCAACGCCGAGCAAGTCCAGATCGTCGTCGCCAAGGCCGTGGAGGCATTTGGCCGCCTGGACATCGTCGTCAACAACGCTGGGACATCCGCCGCAGGCAACTTCGAGACCGTTGATGACGAAGCCTGGAAGCGCGACATGGAGCTGAAGTTCTACGCTGCCGTCCGCTTCGCCAGGGCTGCCATCCCCCACATGCAGAAACAAGGGGGCGGCCGCATCATCAACATCACCAACCTGGGCGGCAAGCAGCCTGGAGCCAACTCCATGCCTACCTCCGTCACCAGGGCGGCGGGCTTGGCCCTGACCAAGGCCCTCTCCAAGGACCTGGCCAAGTACAACATCCTGGTCAACACCGTCTGCATCGGCGTCATCAAGAGCGGACAGCACGAGCACCGCGTCCAGGCCGCCCAGCGCCAGAATCCCTCCGCCACTATGGACGCCTTCTACTCCGAGCGTGCCCGCGGCGTCCCGCTGGGCCGCGTGGGAGAAGCGCGAGAAGCCGGCGACGTCATCTGCTTCCTGGCTTCGGAGCGCGCCAGCTACCTGACCGGGACATCCATCAACATAGACGGCGGCACATCGGGCGTTCTCTAAAGCCGCCGGAGGATTTCACGCTCATGCCCAAGTACATGGAAGAGTTCAATTCCCCTGCCAGGCTCCTCATGGGGGCCGGCCCCAGCAACGTCAACCCCAGGGTCCTGCGGGCCATGTCTACGCCCCTCCTGGGACACCTGGACCCCGATTTCATCGGCGTCATGGATGACGTCAAGGAGATGTTGCGCCTGGTCTTCCAGACCACCAACAACCTGACCATCCCCATCTCCGGCACGGGGACAGCAGGCATGGAGGCCGCCCTGGTCAACGTCCTGGAGCCGGGCGATACCCTGGTGGCCGCCGTCAACGGCTACTTCGGCGTGCGTCTGGCGGACATCGGCGCCCGCTGCGGCGTCAAGGTCGCCCAGGTAGACACGCCCTGGGGCGAACCCGTAGACCCCGCAGCCCTCGAAGCCGAAATGCGCAAGCATCCCCGGGTCAAGGCCGTCTGCCTTGTCCACGCCGAGACCTCCACAGGCGTCCTCAACCCCGTCGAGGCGGTCGCCGAGATCGCCCATCGCCACGACGCCCTCTTCATCCTGGACACCGTGACTTCGCTTGGCGGCGTTGAGGTTGCCGTGGACAAATGGGGCGTGGATGTGTGCTATGGCGGCACGCAGAAATGCCTTGGCTGCCCCCCAGGTCTCGCGCCCATCACCCTGGGGCCCAAAGCGGAATACGTGCTCCGCCACCGCAAGACGCCCGTCCAGAGCTGGTACTTCGACCTGAGCCTCCTGAGCTCCTATTGGGGCGAAAACCGCGCGTACCACCACACCGCGCCTATCTCCATGATCTTCGGCCTGCGGGAGGGCCTGCGCGTCGTCCTGGAGGAGGGGCTGGAGCACCGCTATCAGCGGCATGCCTGCAACGCCGCCGCATTGCGCGCCGGCCTGGAAGCCCTGGGGCTGGAGCTTTTTGCCAAGGACGGCTACCGGCTGCCCTGCCTCACCTCCGTCAGGGTGCCCAACGGCATCACCGACGGCAAGGTGCGCACGGCCCTCCTGAGGCGCTATAACACGGAGATCGGCGGCGGCCTGGGGCCGGTGGCGGGCAAGATCTGGCGCATCGGCCTCATGGGCGAGAACTCCTACCCCACCAACGTGTTCCACCTGCTTTCCGCCCTGGAGACCATCCTTCAGGAAGAGGGGTACGAAGTGGCCCAGGGCCGCAGCCTGGCCGCCGCCCAGAAGGTGCTGGCGGGCGAGACGTAGGGAGGGTGAAGGGCAGCGCCAGGGCGAAACGAGTGAAGCATCGTAGGGGCGTCCCGATGCGTCGGGACGCCCCTCCCCAGTCCCTACGCCAGTTGCAGCGCTTGGAAATACCTCCGGTAGTACCCACGGTCTCTGGTCAGCAGCCGGTCCGCGTGGACGATTGCGTGGGCGCCGATCAGAAAATCCGCCACAAGGTGCTGCCTCGGGTGCAGGCTTGTTCCGCAAGCCCCGCAATGCACCGACTGCGCCGTTCCGCATGAAGGACACGTCAGGGAATCCGGCCGGTTGCGAAGGTAGTCGCGCCACGCGACCCCCGCTAGGTGCAGGGCTTCGGTGCCTGACCGCTGCAGTCGAATACGCGTGTCTTCCAGAAATCGGTCCAAGCCTTCACTTGCAGGGAAACGACCCGCCAACTCGGCGTAAACAGGCTCAGAAATGATGAGCCCCCCAAGAAGTAGAGATTCGCTAAGGGATTGTCATGGAATAAGTGGCCTGTTTATGCCATACTGCAGGGGTGATAGACGTAGAAGGCATTCGAGGGCGATATCAGGCGCTGGCACACCTCGTGGACGAGCGAGTGCGGCGGCTGGCGTTGGCAGCTGAGGCGGTGGCGATTGGCCGTGGTGGTCAGACGGCGGTGGCGC
>JACQUI010000075.1 GCA_016210395.1 Chloroflexota bacterium
GCGCAACTCGCCGCAGTGCAGCTGACGCCTCATGACTTCCACCCTGAGTGGAATTACACCATCTCCCCAACACCACCACCGACCATCACCGTGTAAAGGTTATTGCGCGGAGCCTCCTTAGCATACGGCCGGCATGCGCGGCTGCGCCAGGGGCGGACGGCATTGAGGAGCGGGACTGGGCGCAGCATGTTGCGCCCCTACGGTTTGCATCACAAGAGGAGTTGTGCATCCTGTTGCGAAAGATCCCTCCCTCTCTGTACGGAGAGGGGGGATCACAGGGGGAGAGGTCACATGGCGATTTGCATCCCATCCGACGCCAAGCGCTGGTAGGAGCGCCCCGCTACATCTTGATGATCTCTTTCTGGAGGGCAAGGGCGACGGCCTGGGTGCGGTCGTTGACGCCCAGCTTGCCGAAGATGTTGGAGATGTGGTTCTTCACCGTGCTGGCGCTGATGGAGAGGGAGGCGGATATCTCTTTGTTTGACGCCCCCTTTGCCATGAGGCGAAGGACCTCGACCTCCCGTTCCGAAAGCCCGTACCGTCCCACGGACTGCTTGGACATCTGGGTAAAGCGGTCCAGTATCTTTGCGGCCACGCTGGGATGAATGAGCGACTCGCCCTTGTGCGCGGCCCGCACGGCCTGGAACAGCTCCTCCCAGGCGGCGTCTTTCAGCAAATACCCTCGCGCCCCGGCCTGAATGGCCTGAAAGATGTACTCGTCGTTGTCATAGGTGCTGAGCACGAGAACTTTGGTATCCGGGCACTGCGCCTGGATGCGCAGCATCGCTTCAACGCCGTCCACTCCCGGCATGCGCAGGTCCATCAAGACGACATTGGGCTTGAGCGAAACCGCCTTGTCCACTGCCTCGGCGCCGTCCTTTGCCTTGCCCACAATGGCAAAGTCCTGCTCGGTTGCCAGAATGGCCTCCAGCCCGTCGCGCACCACAGTATGATCATCTGCAATCAGGATACGGATGGGGTTCATGTGGTCACACTTTCCCCTGCGGTCTCACGCCGCTGCGGGTGTTCGAGCAAGGGCCGCACGGGCTGCCGGTTGCCCTCAGCCAGCGGCTGTATGGGGATGGTCACAGTCACGACGGTCCCTTTGCCTTTCTGGCTCTGAATACGGAACTTGCCTTTCAGCAGGCGAGTCCGCTCAGCCAGGATGCTCAAGCCCCGGCGCTTGGCGTCCCCTTCCTGCTGCGCAACCTGCACGTCAAAGCCTACGCCGTTGTCCTGGACGGTGAGGCGAAGCGTCCGCTGGGAGTACACGAGATTCACGCTGACCTTGGTTGCCTTGGCGTGGCGGCGGGCGTTGGCGAGCGCCTCCTGGCAGATGCGCAGAAGCGTCATCTGCACCTCAGGGGCCAACTCCCTTTGCTCTCCGGAAAGACCGAAGCTGACCTCCTCAGGGCCAACCTCGCCAAACCGGCGGACCGCCTGTTTGACAGCCTCTTCGAAGGAGTCCTTCTCCAGCGCCTGGGGGAGCAGGTTCCATACGGAGCGCCGCGCTTCCTGCAGGCTTTCTTGCGCCAGGGACTTGGCCCGGCCAATGTGCTCCAGGCTTTGCCCCGGATTGCTGCCCAGAATCTTCCTCGCCGCCTCCAACTGCAGCAGGATGCCGGTGAATCCCTGGGCCAGGGTGTCATGGATTTCCTGGGCAAAGCGGTTCCGTTCTTCCAAAACGGCCAGCTCACGGGCCTTCTGGATCAGTTGCTCCTCCAGTCGCTTGCGTGCAGTAACGTCGCGGGCGCTTCCTACGTGCGCCACCACCTGCCCCTTTTCTATCCCCGGCGTGCTCCAGAACTCTCCCACGAGGTACGTTCCGTCCTTGCACAGCAGGCGCAGCTCAAAGGGGGGAGGCGACTTGCCGCGCATGACTGCTTTGAAGTTCTCTAAGGCCACCCGCAGGTCGTCCTGGTGGAGCAGCCCCGCAAAATGCTTGCCCACCCACTCTGAAGCGGGCCACCCCGTAACGCGTTCAAAGGCAGGGTTGAGGGCGATGATGGTCCCGTCCTCCGCCACGCTGTAGATCACGTCCGGCACCAGCTCCACCAGTGTGCGGTACTGCTGTTCGCTGGCGCGGAGGGCATCCTCCGCTTGCTTGAGCTGGGTGATGTCTTCGGCGATGCCGGCCACGCGGTATACTTTTCCCTGCTCGTCTCTCACAGGGAAAGCGCGGTCCCGTATCCACCGGAAGGTCCTGTCAGGGCGGGTGATCCTGTAGACCTCGTCATACTCGCCTGTAGTCTGCTTTGTCTGCGCCGCCAGCCTGACGCGGTCCCTGTCTTCCGGATGAATGGCGTCTACCCATGTTTGTGGAGACGCGTAGAGGCTTCTCCGGGAGAGGCCCCAAATGTCCTCATAGGCGGGGCTCACGTAGATCATCTCGGTCTTCTCCGGGTCAGTCATCCAGAAGACCGAACGGATGGTCTCAGCAAGCTGGCGGAACTGCTCCTCCTGCTGCCGGAGGGCAGTCTCTATTTCCAGTTGCTCGGTAATGTCACGGATGACTGCGGTGAACATGGGAGGCCCGTCCAACGGAATGCGGGTAACGGTGATCTCCACGGGGAACTCTTCGCCGCCGGCGCGCACGGCCATCAAGCGTCTTCTCTTTCCTATGATGTGGGCTTCACCTGTTTGAACGTATCGTTCCAACCCCTTGCGATGGTCCCCCCGGAGAAACGGCGGGATGATGGTCTCGCTCATGTCCCGGCCAAGCACCTGGTCCCGGCCCCATCCAAAGGTTTTCTCGGCTGCCGGGTTGAACTCGATAATCTTTCCTTCAGAGTCTATGGCGATGATGGCGTCCAGGGCGGACTCCAGGAGGGCGGTCTTGCGAGCTTCCGACTCGCGCACGGTTTCCTCCGCCAGCCTTCGCTGGACAAATTGCCCGATCTGCCGTCCCAGCGTGGTCGCCACGCGCAGGAGGTTTTCGTCCGGCGGGCGCGCCTGGCGGCTGAAGAGCTCCACCACACCCAGCGTCTTTCCCCCGTTCGTAATAGGAAACGCGAAGGCGCTTCGCAGCCCCACTTTGGCGATGGCCTGGGCTCGGGGAAAGCCCGCGTCTGCAAGAATGTCCGGTATCCAAATTGGCCTTCCCCCGCTCCAAACGCGGCCCGGCAGCCCTTCGCCTGGAGCGTAGCGGTTCCTCATCTTCGAAGATTCAAATTCCTCGGACGCCACCCAGGGCCGGCGCCAGAAAGTGTTGCACCGGAGCGAGCCGGCCTGCTCGTCCACAAACCACACCGCGCTCCAGTCCCATCCAAGGCCCTCGCCTACAGCCTGCAGGAAACTGGACGTCACGTCGCTCAGGTTGCCTGGAGACGCCAGCACCTCGCTGACTACGTTCTGCAACACAAGGTGGCGTTCCGTTTGTTTCCTGGGAGTGACGTCCTGGGCATACAAGAACAGCCCGTCCAGGCTTGGACGAGCTGTTAGCTCCAGCCACGCGTTCAGAGAAGCGAAGAAGTGCTCAATATGGGCTGCGTTCCCCGTCGTCATTGTCTCGTGGAGCTTTGTCTCCACGTTCGTTCCCGCCAGGTCAGAGAAGACCTCCCACAAGCTGACACAAGAGCCGCCATTGCCCAGCCTCTCCCACAGCTCCTTGCCTATACGGTTGGCGTAGCGGAGCTGCCACTGGTGGTCCAAGTAGTACGCAGCCTCGGGTACTCCCTCCAGCAATCCCCCTAGCTGGTCC
>JACQUI010000076.1 GCA_016210395.1 Chloroflexota bacterium
CCGCTCATGGTTCGACAGGCTCACCACGAGCGGTTGTTTATGGCGCCCTTTTCAGCAAGTAGGTACTAGGCGCCAGCAGCCAGCGATGGCGCAACGGCGCCCTACGGCGTATCGCGCCGCGGGTGCCAGGGCGTGTAGTCAATGCGGTGCAGCAGCGGGCGCGAGAACTCCTGCGCCTTGATGCGGTCTTGCTCGTAGAGGGGTAGCCACTCCGCCGGCATGGCGGCGCGGAAGGAGCGAGGCGTCATCACCTCGCCCTGGGAGAGTTGCCCCGCGTCCAGGGCCTCGCCAGCGAAGCAAGTGTCGGCCCCCAGGTCCATCGTGTTGATGACGCGGCAGTCAAAGTAGGCTCGGGCATCCTTCAGGACCGGGCAGCCGGTGGCGCCGATGGTGTACTCCTCAGGCTTCAGCTTTTGAACGTCGCGGCCGGAGAAGAGGCCAAAGCGGTAGACCGTCTGGAGCTGGTCGGTGCGCAGCAGATGGAGGCAGAAGGCGCCGGCCTTCCAGATGAGCTGGTGGCTCAGGTGCTGCTTGGAGACCACGATGATGATGCGAGGCGCTTCCGGCACCAGGGAGGCCCGCAGCGCCGAGTTGGCCACCATGGCGTTCACCCTCCCCTGCCAGGCGCTGGTGATGGCCACGATGGGCGATGCCAGGTTCCGCAGCAGGGCGTAGTTCAACTCAGCGTCCACGGCGCGTACCCCCTCGACGGCAGGGCGGAGTATACTCAATCGTCGTCTGCCGTCGCCATGCTATTGGACGGCTTCAGGAAGCCGGTGTCAACCGACAGCGCGCGGAGCGCATCCTTTGCGGCAAGGGCGCATCGAAGCCCAGGGAGGTCTGCGGATGAACGAGGTGCACAAGGAGACCTTCGAGGAGTTCAGGCGGTCATTCAACTACGGCAAGCGCACTGACCTGCTGTTCAAGTTCCTGGGCTCGCGGAACCTGACCGACGCCGATGCTGCCGAGTTCTTTCGCGGCCTCCTGGAGAAGCTGGGCGAGGCCTTGGACACCGGCGACTACACGGTAGTCCGGGAGCATGTCTTCCAGTGGCAGGTCCACGCCTACGCGCCCGCCGAGGGTGCGCCACCACCGCAGTTCCATTACGATAGTGCACCCTGGGCGCCGCCGCGCAAGCCGCTATCGCAGTCCCGGGTAGTGCTGATTTCAGCCGGCGGACTCTCTGTTGAGGGCGACGACCCCCTGGGGCCCGACGGCCCCACGCAGGAGCAGGCGGTCCCCCGCATCCAGGAGTTCCTCAAGATGCCCCCGGTCCTCTCGGCCATCCCGCTGGACGCCGCCCCGGGCCGCCTCCGCATCCGCCACCCCGGCTACGACATCCGCGCCGCGCTGCGGGACCACAACGTGGTGTTCCCCCTAGACCGTCTGAAGGAGCTGTGCGCCGAAGGGGTCATTGGTGAGCTGGCCGATGAGCACTACTCCTTTGTGGGGGCCTCCTCCCAGCTACGTCTGCTCAACGAGGCGGCGCCCCAATGGGCGGAGCGCCTGAAGTCGAAGGGTGTGGACGCGGCCCTTCTGGTGGCAGCCTGACCGGTCTGCCACGTGTCCGTGGGACACGCTGCCAGGGTGATTGAGGGGACTGGCATACCCACCGTGTGCATCTACATCCGGGCCTTCCGCCACCAGGCCGGGTGGCTAAAGCCGCCGCGAACGCTGCTCACCCCGCACCTGCTGGGCAGGACCGTGGGCCCGCCCGGCGACGCCGCGCGCCAGCGCGAGGTCGTGCGCGCCGCCCTGCGCCTGCTGGAGACGGCCACGGAGCCGGGCACCGTGGTGGAGCTCACACCGGCGTAGGTGGGGGATTGGGGTGCTGGCAGGGCTCAGCTTGGGAAGTCGGGGACGGACTAGAACTGGTCGGCCGCGGCAGCCCCTGCGACATGTCGATGTGGCCTGCTCTACTGCCCAGCGAACCTGCTGCTGGAGGCTGTTCTGTATTCCGCTCCAAGACAGGAGCAGGTTGCAGGGTAGCTGTGCCAGGCGTAAAATCGCGGGCGTGAAAAGGACCCCATTTTGGCGCCCATGTTGCCAGTTGGCTTTGGGTCCAGGCGGGCTGGCAGCCAGGCCAAACGGCCCAAGAATGCAAACAGGCGTGGAACGGGGCTGGACACGACCTTCTGAGCGGCTGAAACGGGAAATCCCGGTTGTTTCTGGCGTTTCTCAAACCGGATGTCTGCAACAAATGCATTAATGACCCAAAGTCCACCGCTTCACCGGAGGTAATAGTAGTAGCCAGGTGAAGCGGCTGCACACCCCGGTTATCTTCATTCCATATAGAAGCTGAGTCGTAGTATGAAGGAGCTGCTCGCTCAATTCGCTTCTGCAATTGCCTTCGAGATCGCTCTCCTCGAGAAGGAGAACGCCAACCATGCATATGAGTTGCTTTCTGGCCACCGGGAGGAGAAATCAACTGGTACCTTGTACATTTTTCTCCTCGCAGATGCGCTGCGACTGCCGGAGGAGGCACCCGGTACACTGAAAGTGGAGGGCCGGGACGTCAACGCTATGGTCGTTTCCCAGGAGGGCAACCGAATCTGGTTGTTGCTCGAATCGCTGGAACCACTGCCCGACTATATTGCGTCTGCACGCCTGGTCCTCAACGAGACTGATCTTCTGAAGCGCCTAAAAGAGCAGATTGAAGCTCTCAAGTCGAGCTCTGAGTTCGGTCTGGCACCCAAGGTCTTTGGGTTTGAATCGTCAACCGTTGACTTTGCCCAACTCCCAGTCGACCCTCCGGAGCACCTGGCAGAGCAGGGCAAGGAGGTCCTTCGACAGTGCGCTGGTTCCGAGGTCACCTTTGTATGGGGACCGCCTGGTACCGGCAAGACTTACACGATCGCAGCGCTGGTGGCGTCCTTGGCTTCATCGAACGAAACGGTTCTGGTGACGTCCCATACTCACGCAGCAGTAGAGCAGGCACTTTGGACGCTGGTTGAGCCACCTTCCGACGGTCGGCGAGCAGGCCTTCTCTACGGCAACCGGCTGGTCGGAGAGGGGCGAATACTTAAGGTAGGCGATCTCAAGTCCTCCAAGATTCCGCCCCGTGTTCATCTAGAGAGCTATCTTGAGACCAAGGCCAAGGAGCGAGAAGAGAACGTCCGAATCCTGGATGAGGAACGTGAGCGAATCGCCCGACAGATAGAACAGCTGAAGTCCCAGCTGGCTCCTTGGCTAGAGATGGAACAAGCAGAACTAGCTCACCACTGGGTGCTTGAGCGATACGAAAGTGTGCTCACTGCCAAGGATGTTTCTGCCACTGAAGTGGTGAGGGCGAAGACAGCCTTAGACCGGGATGAAGCAACGCGGCTAAAGGCGGAGCACTCGTTTTTCATTGGACGGCACGGTCGCGTTCGGAAGGCATTGGAGCATTTGGGATCAACGCGCCAAGCCCTTACTCGCGCGGTAGCCACGGCGGGCCAGGCAGAAGCCGATGCAATCAGGGCCGAAAGAACGTTAGCCGAAGCTAACGCACGTCTGGTGCTGGCCCGTCAAACCACGCAGGGCCTCACGCCGTCCGATGAATTGCACAAACGAGCAACGAATGCCCAAGAGCGCGTCACCACGCTTGAATCTGAAATCAGAGCCATTCGCGCGACGGCCGACGATGATGCAAGGCAACTCGTTCAGAATGCCGCTGCAATCTTCGCGACACTGACGAAGCTCTACATCGACCGGAATCTGCTACATGACATGAAGTGGGATACGGTCATCGTTGACGAGGTTTCTATGGTAATGCCGCCGCTCCTCGCATACGCGGCCTCCCGGGCCAGAAAGCGAGTGGTGTTGGTTGGCGACATGTTCCAACTGCCACCCGTCGTGCACAGCGAGCGAGGCAGTGACGGTGAGATTCTCAGGCAGGACATCTTCGAACTGCGTCACATTACAGAGGCCGTGGAGTCTCAATTGGACTTCCCGGGATTGGCGAAGCTTACCACCCAGCGGCGGATGCATCCCCACATCGCTGCGGTCGCGAAGGTTCTGATAGATAGCTACAGCCATCTTGAGGATCACCACGAAGTTCTGGAGCGCAAACAGCCTGCCTTCGTCTCCGCCACTGAGACGGACGGCGGCCTTGCGGTCATTGATATCAGCGATCTGTTGCCTTGGTCAGGCAAAATGCCTGGCAGCCTAAGTAGATTCAACTTCATATCAGGACAGGCTGCTATTGAACTGAGCGCCCTGTACGCTGCCCGGCTCCAGGAGCCAGAGGAGAAAACTCCGCCGCCGATTGGCATCGTCACGCCGTACGTAGCACAACGACGTTATCTCAACAAACTAATTCAAATGTTTGGGCTAGGACGGTGGGTTGCCGCCGGCACTGTTCACACGTTTCAGGGCAGCGAATGCGACGTCGTCATCTTCGACAGCGTTCTTGGAGAGCCGCATTGGACGTCGCGTTTCACGAATCCCAAGGATTGGCGTGAAGTCCGCCGCGACCTGAATGTTGCAGTAACTCGGGCACGTCATCAGTTCGTTTTCGTTGGAGATACTCATTGGCTCGACAAGCATGCAGGGCATGGTTCAGGCTACGGAAAACTCTGGTCTTTCCTTAAGGACAGGGCGGTGATGCTGAAGGCGACAGACATCCTCGGCGAAGGCTTCAAGGAAAGAGTTGCGAAGACGGTCTCCGGAGTGAAGGGTTGGGACCTCACAGGCACCGAAAAGGCGCTACTCCTCACCGAGGTCGAATTCTATAAGTACTTCATTACTGATCTTATGAAGGCGACCCACCGGGTCGTACTATACACACCCTTCATTGGCAAGACTCGATGGCCCTCGGTCGCTCCCTCCATCGCCTTGTTGTGCAAACGCGGCCTCGACGTGTTTTTGCTTCACAAACCATTGACCGATCCCGAATGGAAGCAGGGCGATAGGCGGTTCGGTAAGAGCATTCTTGATTGGCTCTCCAGTCTTGGAGTCAAGCTCATCCCATTGTCAGGCGTCCACGCGAAGACCATCGTCATCGACAGCAAGATAGTGTACGAGGGCAGCCTCAACTGGGCGAGCCAAACATCAAGCTATGAGCACATGTGGCGGTTCCCGAGCCGAGAAATGGCGTTGCTGGTTGAGAAGATGCTTCAACTCGACCCAATCATCGAGGCATTCGGAGAAGAGGAGCAAGGCCACCGCTGCCCCAACTGCGCTGGCCCACTCATCCTAATCAACCGGGCTAACCAGAATCGGACCGATCCTCACCCACTACAGTTCGGCTGCGCTCGTTGGAGCGTGGACAAGAAAAGCTGCACTGGCTACCTTCGCTCCGTTGACGCACGTGCTCCGTTCCTCATTCCTCCGAGTTGTTCGCAGGGCACACGGATGCAAGTGAAGTACACAAAAGGCGGACATCCCTGGGACTGGCGATGTGGGCACAGGGGTTGCCGCCCGATCAGGTGGGTGAGGGGAGACTGCCTCGTCTAACACCAGGCTCGTTTACGCTTTCGGCCTCTCTGTGCTGAAGTCGACATCGTCAAAGCAGTGATACGCCCTCGCATGATCGCGGCGGTCGTTCTATGACATCACGCCTGCGACCACAACGCCCAACTCTAGCCTGGCTGCGGCCAGGCTGCGTCCGTCTTATCATGAACAAGTTTTTGCGACCAACCCCGCCCACTCCGGTCGTGTCGAGGTGCCAGCGGATGATGGCGCCACGCACCCTAGTACACAGGCGTGTCTGGCCCCATGGCCTCGATGCGGCGCTTGACCGCCTGCACGAACCCGCCGGCGGCCTGGCCATCGAGAATCCTGTGGTCGAAGCTCATGGTGATGTACATGATGTCCCGGATGGCAATGGCGTCGCTGACCACCACCGGCCGCTTCGTGATGGACTCCGTGGTCATGATGGCGGCCTGGGGGTAGTTGATGATGGCCTGGGACACGAAGGAGCCCAGGGCGCCGGTGTTGTTCAGGGTGAAGGTGCCGCCCTGGACATCCTCCAGGGTGAGTTGGTTCTTGCGGGCCTTCTCGATGAGGCGATGGAAGGCGTGGGCCAGCCCGGCGATGCTGAGGCGGTCGGCGTCGCGGACCACGGGGACCACCAGCCCCTGGGCTGCCGCCACGGCGATGCCCAGGTTGATGCGCTTCTTGAGGATGATCTTGTCGCCGCCCCAGGCCGAGTTCAGCAGCGGGTGCTCGCGGAGGGCCTCCACCACCGCCTTGGCGATGAAAGGTAGGTAGGTCAGCTCCACGCCCTCGCGCCGCTCGAACTCGTCGCGGACCCGCCCCCGCAGGCGTACCAGCGAGGTAGCATCTACCTCGTTGGCGCTCCATGCCACGGGTATCTGGGCCGCCTTGACCATGTTCTCGGCGATGATGCGGCGGACCGGCGTCAGCGGCAGGACCTCCTCCTCGAGGGCGGGAGCAGCTTGGGCCGCCGGTGCCGGGGCTGGCGGTGCGGCCCTTCCTTGGAAGGGCGCAGCAGCCGGAGCCGCCCCGGTGGCCGGCTTGCGCTCGATGTATCCCAGCAGGTCCTGCTTGGTGATGCGCCCTTCGATGCCGGTGCCCCTGAGCCGCCGCATCTCCTCTTCGGTGATGCCATGCTCAGCGGCCAGACGCTGCACCACAGGCGAGAGGCGGAGAGGCGCGCGAGGCGCCGCTGGGGTTGGTCCCTCTGGCAGCGTCGCGGGGGCTTCCACGGAAGGGCCGGCCTCTTCGGATGGAATGGCGCCCGTGGGGCCAATGTGTCCAGTGGCCTCTACGAAGACCCCGACCGTGCTGGTAGGCGCACGGGCGGCGGGCGCTGCCTCCGCGGGGGCTACCGCGGCAGGAGCCACGTCGCCGGTCTCGATCTCGCAGATGGGGGTACCCATCGCCACCTTCGTTCCTTCCTGCACCAGGAGGGAGACGAGTGTGCCACCCACCGGCGACGGCATCTCCATCGTCACCTTGTCGGTGACGACCTCCACCAGCGGCTCGTACTTCTGTACCACGTCGCCTGGCTTCTTGAGCCACTTCTGGATAATGCCTTCGGTGACCGACTCGCCGACCTGCGGCAGCTCAACCTTGATGGGCATAGCACCCCCTCTTCCCGAAACTGCCTTTCACTCGGGAACCAGGTCTTCCACCGCCCCCTGAAAGGGGCGGCATCATGCCCCCACCTTCAGGCGGGGGTGTGGAGAAGGTTTCCGAATAGCTTCTAGTACTGGGCCAGGCGCTGGGCTGCGGCCACGATCTTGTCTACACTGGGCATGAAGGCGGCCTCCAGGCTGGCGGCGAAGGGCATGGCAGGGACATCGGGGCCGGTCAGGCGCATCACTGGGCCGTCCAGGTGCTCGAATGCCTCAGCGGCAATAATGGCAGCCACCTCGGCGCCCACGCCGCCCGTCAGGTTGTCCTCGTGGACAATGAGGACCTTGCCAGTCTTTTTGACCGACTCCAGGATGGTCTCCTTGTCTAGCGGCTTCACGGTGCGCAGGTCCACCACCTCGGCGCTGATGCCCTGCTGGGCCAGGACCTCGGCAGCCTGGAGGCAGTAGTGGAGGGTAAGCGCATAGCTGATGATGCTCAGGTGCTCTCCGCGGCGCTTCACGTCGGCCACGCCGATGGGCAGCGTGTACTCTTCGTCTGGCACCTCGCCGCGCACGCCCCGGTAGAGCCGCTTGTGCTCGAAGAACAGCACCGGGTCGTCGTCCCGGATGGCTGCCTTGAGCAAGCCTTTGGCGTCGTAGGGGGTTGACGGGTAGACCACCTTGAGCCCGGGGCAGTGGTAGAAGAACCCCTCGGCACTCTGGGAGTGGTACAAGCCGCCGCGCACCGGGCCCCCGCACGGCGTGCGCACCACCAGCGGGACGCTGACCTGGCCGTTGGTGCCGTAGTGGGCCCTGGCTGCCTCGCCCACCAGTTGGTTCACGATGGGCCAGATGAAGTCGGTGAACTGGACCTCAGCGATGGGCCGCATCCCGTTGAGGGCCGCGCCAAGGGCCACGCCGACGATGGAGGACTCGGCCAGCGGGCTGTCCACAACCCGCTCCTCGCCGAACTCGTCCAGGAACCCCTCAGAGGCCAGGAACACGCCGCCTCGGCGGCCCACGTCTTCACCGATGATGAAGACACGCTGGTCCCGCCGCATCTCCTCCAGCATGGCCTCTCGGACCGCCTGGACCACATTCTTGACTGCCACGGCTAGCCTCCCTTCCGCCCTGGGGGAGTGGCCCACAGGTGGTCGAACAGCGTGGACGGGTCAGGTTGCGGCGCCTTCTCCGCGAACTCGGTGGCCTCGTCCACCTCAGCCTGCGCCCGGCGGCGGTACTCGCCGTCTGTTTCCTCGGTGAGCAGCTCTTCGGCCATCAGGTAGTCTCGGAACAGCGGGATGGGGTCGCGCTTCCGCGCCTCGGCCAGCTCCTCTGGCGAGCGGTAGCGGCGGTCATCGTCGTCGCTGGTGTGGGGCATGATGCGCTCCACCTTCGCTTCAACGAGGGTCGGGCCTTCGCCACGCCTCGCCCGCTCGGCTGCCTCCCTGACCGCCCGGTAGACCTCCAGGGGGTCCACGCCATTGACCGTGACTCCCGGCATGCCGTAGCCCTGTGCGCGGTCGGAGACGTTCTCCACCGCCATCTGCTTGCTGGCGGGCACTGAGATGGCGAGGGCGTTGTTCTCGCAGAAGAAGACCACCGGGAGCCTGTGGATGGCGGCGAAGTTCATGGCCTCGTGCCAGTCACCCTGGCTGGTGCCGCCGTCGCCACAGCAGAAGAGCACAACGGCCGGCTCCCTTCGCATCTTGGCAGCCAGGGCGGCACCCACGGCCTCGGGGCCATGAGGCCCTACGACGTTGGAGATGTTGTAGATGCGGTACTTGGGATAGGCCCCATGCGTGGGGAATTGGCGGCCGCCGCTCAAGGGGTTGCCAGCTTTGGCCCAGAAGCCCAGCATCATCTCCTGTGCCGTGACCCCCACCGTCAGCAGCAGACAGATGTCCCGGTAGTAGGGGAAGAAGAGGTCTCGGCCGCGGTCCATGGCCATGGCGGCACCGGTCTGGGCCGCCTCGTGGCCGGTGCTGGCGCCCACGATGGGTAGCTTGCCCTGGCGGTTCAGCGCCCACGCTCGCTCGTCCAGGGCGCGGGTCAGGAGCATCTTGAAGTACATCTCCAGGAGCTGCTCGGCTGAGAGGCCCAGGGCCTTGTGCTTGCCCGGAGCGATGGCTTCCACAACCCCAGCGTGATTCATCGTCACCTCCCGCTCCCGCCTTCGCCAGATTTGGCTTCCTACTTGCATTATACGCCCCACGGCACAGGTAACAAAAGCTGGGATGAGACGGGAGCTGCCGGAGGGTGGCTCGCGTACGGGCCGCTTTGGGGCAAGGTCAGTCAGACTCGCGGCCGATGGCTAGGGCTCAGCATGAGTGGTAGAGACCGTTGCCGCTCGTGGTGAGCTTGTCGAACCACGGGTGGGCTTCACGGTTGCACCGTCACGAAAGGAGCACCCAGGTCACAGACACACGCCCAGGTCTCATCGTCCGAACTTACCAACCAGGTAGGCGATAGTAGCGGCTGACACGGTCAATACCCATTCCGCCTCAGGCAATTCGACCGCCGCAGCGCCCACCTGTCCATGACTAACCCCCGGAGCCGCACCGCGATAGGCGTAGACCTTCTCGATGGCTTGGCGAATGGCGTGATGAATACCAACGCTGAAGGGCTTGCGGTCGAGCAGCGTGTTGAGCTGAACACCAGTGGTCCCAGCGATGATGTTGGCTGTCGCCTCTACAGCGCCTACTGCGTCTTTCACGCAGTTCTCTTTGTCTGGCTGTGGCCGCTTATTGAAATGCTGAATAGCCTTGCCGAGCTGCTCGTCAGGGCCCCTGAATCTCGGATTGGCGAGAAGGGTTGTGGCGGCTCGTATCGCAGTAGCAGCTTGAGGGTTGAGTCGCTTAACTACTTTGCCATCCGTTAATGTCCAAGGGATGCCCTCGTTGGCCAGGCACGCATTGACTTGTTCCATAAAACGAGGGAGGTATTGCGCTTCCCACCGATTCCCTGCGAATCTGCAAACTTCCTCCAAGATGTCATAGAACTGCCACCAAGGACATCGTAGGAGCACTTCAGGAATGTAGTAGGCCCAGGGGCCGCCCAACGGGCTCTTAGGGGGTTCCCTTTCCAGCACTGTCCATATGTATGGCCGGAACACTCGGTACAAGCCGTGAGGCTCAAGCCCGAATACCGACGACGTGGTGACGAAGTTATGGATCTCGTTAGTCACGGCCTCGCGAACCCGCCTTGGCAGGTAGTCATCCGCCTTGGGCTCCGTCTGCGGTGCGAAGCCATGTCTTTCTGAGAAAGAATCGTTAGACATTTTGCGCATCCTCCAGCGCTGTCACTGGCTGCTTGCTGGGTAGCTCCAGGCGCTCTCGAGCACGCCCACATGAGCTTCTTGGGCAGCAGGGAATCAAGCGTCAGCCCCTCACCCCCACCGCCGCCTTGCGGAAGGCCAGGCCCTTGCCGCCCTCCGCGGCGTCTACCAGCACGCGGTCGCCCTCCTTGGACTCGCTGGCCAGGATGCTTTTAGACCTCTGCCTTTGACCTCTGGCGCAGGCGCTCCAGTATCCACATCCGCGCAAGCGTGGTGGGACCGATGCCAAGCTCGGCGGCCTCCTTCCTCAGGGCCTCCCACTTGTCCGCCGATAGCCTGACCGGAATGACCTTGTCCAGCGGCTTCTTCACCTCCACCTTGATGACTTGGTCGGCCTCGTCCCAGGTATCACCCTGCTCAATGCGCTCGATTTCCTTGTCTAGGTCGGCCATCTCATCCGCCTCCACCGGCCCTGGTGTACAGCCGCCTTTCGGCGTTCGTCATTTCCCGGGCCGTGACTACTTTCCAGGTGCCTCTGCCGAGGTGGGCTAGGACCACGAGGATGTAACGCCCCGCAGCACTCTGGCTGAAGAGCTTGTACAGTCCCTCCCTGCCCCTCCTGACATGCCGCCTCTCTGTGAAACATGCCTCTTCGACTTCAGCCCATGAGACGCCGTGCTTCGACTCGATCTTGTCGAGAATGGCGTCGTCAATCTCCAGGGCCTCGATGCGAAGCACGCATCATCTCCCGCAGAGAACAGCGTATACGATTTGTATACGGATGTCAAGGAGGCGAGGTCGGTAGCCCGCAACGCGGTCGCGCCTTCCGATGCCGAGCGAGGAGGGCTGTCCTCGCCGGCGCGCTATCCCCTCACCCCCGCCTCCGCCTTGCGGAACGCCAGGCCCTTGCCGTCCTCCGCCACGTCGGCCAGCACGCGGTCGCCCTCCTTGAACTCGCCGGCCAGGATGCGCGACGACAGGGGGTTCTCCAGCGTCCGCTGGATGGCGCGGCGCAGCGGGCGGGCGCCGTAGACCGGGTCGAAGCCCTCTTTCGCCAGCCAGGCGGTGGCCGCTGGCGTCAGCTCGATGGCGATGCCCCGCTCCGCCAGGCGCTTGCCTACCTGGGCGGTCAGCAGCCCCACGATCTGGCCGATGTGCTCCTGGGTCAGCGGGTCGAAGATGACCACCTCGTCAATGCGGTTCAGGAACTCCGGGCGGAAGGCCTTCTTGAGTGCCTCCTCGATGGCAGCGTGCAGGCGCTCCCGCTCCGCTGCGATCTCCGCCTCACGGCGGAAGCCAATGGCTTGCGGACGCCCGAACTCGGATGTGCCCAGGTTGCTTGTCATAATGATGCCGGAGTTGCGGAAGTCCGCCGAGCGCCCGTGGCCGTCGGTCAGGCGGCCGTCCTCCATGATCTGGAGCAGGACGTTGAGCACGTCGGGGTGGGCCTTCTCCACCTCGTCCAGCAGCACCACGCGGAAGGGGCGGCGGCGCACCGCCTCGGTGAGCTGGCCACCCTCCTCGAAGCCCACGTAGCCCGGCGGCGCCCCGATGAGGCGGGAGACGGTGTGCTTCTCCATGTACTCCGACATGTCCAGGCGGACCATGGACTCCTCATGGTCGAAGAG